>NZ_JBSGEL010000018.1:0-135068 GCF_053602875.1 Kitasatospora sp. NPDC004289
ACGAACGCCGCACCGAACGCCCGCGACAGCACCTCGTCCCACTGGTCCGGCACCACACCCCGGACGTCGTACGCCTTCACCAGCTGCTTCAGGTCACGCACAACCGCTCCAGTTGTTGGGTACTCAGACCAGGGCAGCGTACCGGGAGGTGATGGACGGTCGGTGAACACGGCGACGTACGTCAGCTCGGCGAACGCGGGCCGTCAGCTCTCCGGCGAGCGCAGGACCCTCAGGTGGCCGCGGCGGCCGGCCTCGGTGGACTCCGGCTCCCTGGAGGGGGCCTGACGGGGCGTCTGGGGGCGGGCGGCCTCGCGGACGGCGTTGGCCAGCGCCTCGAGGTCGTCGCTGCTGCGGCGGAGCGGATTGGTGTCGGCGGCCAGCCTGACGACCTCCCAGCCGCGCGGGGCGGTGAGGCGCTCGGCGTGCTCGGCGCACAGGTCGTAGCAGTGCGGCTCGGCGTAGGTCGCGAGCGGGCCCAGCACGGCGGTGGAGTCCGCGTAGACGTACGTCAGCGTCGCGACGGCCGGACGGCCGCACGCGGTCCGCGAACAACGACGTACAGAGCTCACGAGGGTGGACGGTACCGCACTCCTGACCAGGCCGCGAAGACCCGCCCCCACCGAGTGTCACGTGTCGCCGACATGGGCGTCGCCGGGGTGGTCCACTTCCGGGGCTCCAAGGACTACGCTCGACACTGATATGGACAGCTCCGCACCCCGACCTCCGGCGGACCAGCCCCGCTTCCGGCGCCACCGCGACCGGCACGGCCGTGGCCTGCGCGGACCCCTGGCACCGCCCCAGGTGCCCATCTCGCTCACCCGCTCCGAGTTGTTCGACGACTACGTCCGCGAGTCGGTGGAGCGCCTGGAACGGCGCTGGCCCCAGCTGATGGACGTCGAGTTCGCCGTGCAGGAGGTGCCGACCCCCGGCGAGGAGGACGATGAGGACGGCGGCGTGCCGCTCGGGCGGCTGGTGCCGGCCGGGCAGGGCCGCAAGAGCCGGATCGTCATCTACCGGCGGCCGGTGGAGATCCGGGCCAAGAGCCGGGACGACCGGGCCGCGCTGGTGCACGAGATCCTGATCGAGCAGGTGGCCGACCTGCTCGGCCTCTCCCCCGACGCGATCGATCCGCGCTACGACGAGGAGTGACGACGGAGCCCCCGGCCGGTGGTCCGGCCGGGGGCTCCGTCGTGCTCCTGTCGGTGCGTCAGGCGCCGGGATCAGTGCAGCAGGACCGCCGGATCGGGCTGGGACTGCGGGATCCTGACGGTGGAGTGGTCGTCGCGGAAGGCCTGGACGGTGAAGCCCGGGACGTCCTTCACCGTCGCCGTGAGCATCCGCGCGGCCGTCACCGGACCGCCGGAGACCGTCTCCACGGTCAGGCCGAAGACCCCGTTCAGCCCGGCCGGCTCGGGGGCCGGGAGGGCCACCGTGGCACCGGCGGGGATCGAGACCTCCTTGGTGGCGGGGGTGCCGCCGCCGCTGCCGGCCGAGGCGGTGACCTTCACCTTGGCCTCCTGCTCGCCCGTGGAGGTCAGGTAGAGCGTGGTGGCGTTGCCGCCCCGGTTGTCGGCGATCGAGGCGCGCTGGCCGACCGGCACCGCGCCGGTGATCCAGGCCGCGTCCGACTTGCCGTTCTGGGCGCGGTCCAGCCGCAGGGCGGCCACCACCGGGGTGGGGTGGCTCGGGTCGCTCGGGCTGAGCCGCAGCGCGCCGGGCTCGCCCCGGGTCACCTGGCCGAGGTCGACCGCGTTGACCATGCCGGCCTTGACGTGGATGGTCTCGAAGCCGGCCGGGGTGAACCAGCCGTTGCGGCCGGAGACCTGGATCTTCAGGTCCGCGTCCTCCTCGCCGGGGGCGGCGACCACCAGCCGGGCGGCCGAGGTGTCGGCCGCCAGGCCGGGCAGCACCTGGGTCGGGGCCGGGGTGGCGGAGGGCGGGATCCAGTCCGAGCCCTTGCTCCCGTCGGCGGCGTGCACGGCCGCGCCGATCCGGCCGCTGCGGGCCACCACGTGGACGGCCAGGTCCTTCTGGTCCTTCGTCAGGGAGGGCAGCCGGATCGCCTGCGAGGTGCCGGGGCCGAGCGCGATGCCCTCGGCCGCCGGGTTGTCGATCGCGCCCTTGTCCCCGAAGAGCTTGAGGTCGACCACGGCCGGGACCACCGGGTCGGGGTTGACCAGGCTGACGTAGTCCACCCGGTCCCCCGCCGTGCTGGCGCCGGCGAACCAGAAGCCGGTGCCGGTCGGCGTGCAGCTGAAGCCGGACAGGCCGCGGCCCTGCTCGTCGGTGACGGTGGTGGTCTGGGAGACCGTGAAGCCGGGGGCGTACCCGCCGGTGGCCACCGCGGTGCTGCCGGGGGCGGTGTCGGCGTTGGCGGCCGGGCCGCTGACCGGGACGCCGGGCTTGGCCAGCACCACCCGGGCGTCCGCCGGGGCCGCGTCGGCCGGGGCGGGAGCACCGGAGGCGGCGGCGGACGGGGCGGCTGACGGGGCCGCCGAGGGAGCGGCTGACGGGGCGTCGGCCGCCGGGGCGTGCGGGACCACGTCGGAGAGCGCGCCGTAGCCGCCCGTCCCGGTGTCCTGCGGGGAGAACAGCGTGAGCGCGGTCGAACCGGTCAGGCCGTGCAGGGGCTGCGGGCAGACCAGCGCGGTGCGCTCGACCTTGGCACTGGCGGCGGCGGCCGGGGCGGCCGCCGCCGGATCGGCGGGCGGGCGCAGCTCGGCGACGCCGAAGACCACGCCGATCGCCACCGCGCCGGCCAGCAGCGAGACGCCGGTGCGGCTGCCGGCCGACGCCCCCGGGCCGGAGGCCTGCGGGTCGCCGGGGGCGCCCGGGTCGTCCGCCCCGGGGGCGGACCTGCCGAGCTTGGGGGCCCTGAGGGCCGGGGCCTTGAGCTTGGGGGCCTTGAGAGTGGGCTTCTTCATGACGGTGGGTCAGCTCCCCGATCCGGGCCGGTAGTGCTGGCCGTAGGGGTCGTTGGGGTCGTAGTAGGGCTCCTGCTGCGGCTGCCCCGGCACCCAGGGCTGCTGCTCCGGCTGGTCGTAGCCCGGGTACTCGGGCTGCGGCTGCTGCTCGTAGCCCTGCTGGTAGGGGTCGTAGCCGTAGGACTGCTGCTGCTCGTAGCCGTAGGGCACGGCGGCGGGCTGCTGGACGGCGTACTGGTCCCAGCCGTACGGGTCGGCCTGCTGGTACGGGTCCTGGTACTGCCCGTCCGGGGCGGCGGGTTCGGGTTCGGCGGCGGTCTGGGCCGGGATGGCGGCGTAGACGCCGGTCTCCTCGGCCGCGGACTGCTCCTCGCCCTCGCCGCGCTCGGCCATCCGGCGGGCCCGGCGGCTGCCGGGGGCCGGGGCCTGCGCCTGGGCGGCGGCGGCCAGCGCGGCGGCGGCCACCACCTCCTCGGGCAGGTCGTCGTCGTTGTGGTTGCGGCGGCCGGGCAGCGCCAGCACCAGGACGGTGAGGCCGAGCAGCACCTGGGCCCAGATCCAGCCGGTGTGCAGCAGGCTGCCGCTGCGGGTGACGTCCAGGGTGCCGCCGCCGGCCGGGAGCTTGAAGCCCTGCGCCCAGCCGTCCAGGGTGACCGGCTCCAGCTCGGTGCCGTCCAGGGTGGCCTTCCACTCGGGGGCGGCGTCCTCGGCCAGCCGCAGGGTGCGGCCGGCCTCCCCGGCCGGGAGCTTGCCGTGGACCTCGCGGACCCCGGCCGGGAACGGCTTGGCCGTGCCCTTGGCGTCCACCACCGCGGCGCGGGTGGCCGTGGCACCGGTGACCTGCCAGAGGCCGATGCCGTCCTCCTCGCTGAGCTTGGTCAGGCCGGGGGTGGTGTCCAGCACGTCCCGGGCCTTGCCGGTGAGGGGCTGCTTGAGCTCGACGTAGCCGATGCCGCGGGCGGCCAGGGCCTTGGCCTGCTCGCCGCCGGAGCCGCCGAGCAGCTTGCCGACCAGGCCGTCCAGCGCGCCCTTCGGGTCGTCGTCGAGGGCCACGGTGCCCTCGGCCTGACCGAGCGTCAGGCCGGAGCTGCGGACCAGGGCGTAGCGCACGGTGTCGCCGTCCCCGGTGACCACCAGGGTGCGGGCGCGGTCGGTGGTGCCGGCCTCCTCCGCGATGAAGGCGGGCACCTGGGCGGCGTCGCCCCGGCGCAGCGGGCCGTCGGCGCCGGTGACGGCCCACCAGACGGCGGTGCCGAACGGGGCCAGCACGGCGGTGGCCAGCACCAGGGCGGCGACCGGCTGGCGCCAGCCGAAGGCGATGCCGGAGACGCGGGCGTTGGCGCCGTCGGCGCCGATCGCGGCGGCGGCCAGCAGGGCCACGCCGGCCAGCAGGGTGGCCGGGCCGGCCCAGGCGGCGACCGGGACTCCGCCGGAGGCCGGGGTGACGCTGGTGCCGGCCACCACCACGGTGAAGATCATTCCGGCCAGGGCGGCGCCCCAGGCCGCCAGTACGGCGCGGCGGCGGTCGGCGCGCAGCAGTGCGGCGAGGGCTGCCAGCA
The DNA here is from genome assembly GCF_053602875.1 of Kitasatospora sp. NPDC004289. NCBI lineage: Bacteria > Bacillati > Actinomycetota > Actinomycetes > Kitasatosporales > Streptomycetaceae > Kitasatospora > Kitasatospora sp. NPDC004289. Next base: position 4,484 of record NZ_JBSGEL010000018.1, read on the forward strand.
CCACGCCGGCGGAGAGCCAGACCGGCGGCACCCCGGCGCCGCCGGGGTTGACCAGGGCCAGGCCGAGCGGGCTGGCCGCCGGGCCCTCCAGGCCGGGCAGCCCGGCCTCCAGCAGCAGCCGGGACGGGTGCGCGAGCACCCCCAGCGACCAGGGGGCGAGCACCAGCACGGGGGCGCCGAGGATCACCAGGACGCGCAGGCCGAGCAGCCGGACGGCCTCGCCGCCGGAGCCGTAGGCGCCGCCGCGCAGCACCGCGTGGGCCAGTGCCGCCAGGCAGAGCGGGAGGGCGATGGCCCAGGTGAGCGGGACGAAGGCGGTGCAGACGGTGAGCATCAGCACCGTCATCCAGGTGGACCGCCAGCCGGGGCGGGCGCCCTTGGCGGCGGTCTCGGCGCGGATGCCGAGGCCGGCGCTGATCGCGGCGGCGCGGGCCAGCGGCGGCAGCAGCACGGCGAGCACCGCGGTGCCGATCCGACCCTGGGCCAGCGCGCCGGTGGCGGCGGGCAGCAGGGCGTACCCGGCGCTGGCCCAGGCGCGGACCAGCTTGGACTCGATCAGCGGGCGGGAGACCAGGTAGGCGCTGACCGCGGCGAGCGGGATGGCCAGCACCAGCAGCAGGGCGACCATCAGGTCGGCGTTGCCGAGCAGCAGCCAGGAGAGCACCGCGAGCACGCCCAGGTAGGGCGGGGCGGTGGCGGTGGAGCCGCCGCCGACCGGGTGCCAGGCGTCCGCGTACATCGACCAGAGGCCCGACGCACCGTCAGCGGCGGGCAGCAGCGCGCCGCCCAGCAGGCCGCCGCTGCCGAAGAGGTTGCGGCAGGCGATCACGGAGACCACCAGCAGGGCGGTGAAGAGCAGCGGGGCGGGGCGCCGGGCCAGCTTCTTGATCAGGGCGAACTGCTCGACCACCAGGTCGTCGGCGTCCTCGTCGCCCGGGCCGGACTCGGCCGAGCCGTGCCGGCCGGCGCCCGGGTCCTCGCCGCCGCCGATGCCGAGGGCGCCGATCATGCCCTCGACCGCGAGGCGCGTGGTGGCGCCGGGGGCCGGGAAGAGCGTGCGGTCGTCCAGCGGGTCGCCGGACCTGGTCCTGGCCCGCCGTTTGCGGGCGGCCAGCAGGCGGGGCAGCCGGACCAGCTCGTGGCCCAGGCCCGCCAGCTCGTCGAACGCCTGCTTGGGGTCCTTGCCGACCACGTTGACCAGCATCCGGAGCAGGGTGCCGAGCACCAGCCGGAGCAGCACGTACGGGAGCAGCAGGCCCTTGGAGTTGGCCAGCAGGGTGTAGACCGCGCCGGCCTTGTCGACCCGGTGCGGGTGGGCGGAGCCGCAGTCGATCTGGCGGCGCTCGCGGCTGGCCGCCTCGGCGTGCCGCAGCACCGCGTCGGGGGCCACCACGACCCGGTGGCCGGCGGCGTTGACCCGCCAGCAGAAGTCGGTGTCGTCCCGCATCAGCGGGAGGGCCTTGTCGAAGCCGCCGAGCTCCTCGAAGACGTCCCGGCGGACCAGCATGCCCGCGGTGGAGACGGCGAGCACCGGACGGACCTGGTCGTGCTGGCCCTGGTCCTGCTCGCGGCGGTCCAGGCCGGTCCAACGGCGGCCGGAGCGGGCGATGGTGACGCCCACTTCGAGCAGCTGGCGGCGGTCGTACCAGCTGCGCAGCTTGGGGCCGACCACGGCGGCGGTCGGGGTGGAGTCGGCGACCTGGAGCAGCCGGCGCAGGGCGTCGGTCTGCGGCTCGCAGTCGTCGTGCAGCAGCCAGAGCCACTCGACCGGCTCGGTCTCCCGCGGGCCGCCGCGGCCGAGCTCGTCCTCGGCGCCCAGCGGGTCGCCGAAGTCGTCCCAGCCCCCGGTCACCGGGTCGTACCCGGAGGGGTCGAGGCTGTACGGGAGGTCCTCGGGGCGCAGCGGCGGGGAGTTGAAGACGGCCTGGCCGACGGCGTTGCCGAAGCCGGAGCGGCGGCCGAGGACCAGCGGACCGCTCTCCGGCAGCCAGTCGCCCAGGGTGTCCCGGAGCAGCTGGGGGGAGGTGTCGGTGGAGCCGGTGTCGACGGCGAGGATGCGCTGGACCGGACGGTCCTGCCCGAGCAGGCCGGCCAGGGCCTGCGGGAGCCACCGGGCACCGTCGTGGGAGACGATCACGGCGGTGACCAGGTGGCGCGGGTATGCGGGAGGCCGGGCAGCGGAGAAGCCGCTCTGGTGGCTGTAGACGGTCATCGAGTGCGTGAGCCCCAAGCTTCTCGGTGCGGCCAAGGGAGTTGGCGCACCACACTAACGGCTCCGGGTGGCGGCCTCGTCCCCGGTGTACCGCCGAGGACGTCCGGAAGCAGGGGAAAAGGGGCGGCGCGACCGTGCGGCAAGGCCCGGGAGCGAGGTGCCGTCGGCACATTCACGGGCCGTGCGGGAATCGGGCCGGAAATGCGAAAGCGCCCCACCGTCCACGGTGAGGCGCTGCACGAACTCGAGAACGGCCGGTCAGACCGCGCTCTTCTTGAGGCGACGGCGCTCGCGCTCGGAGAGACCGCCCCAGATGCCGAACCGCTCGTCGTTGGCGAGGGCGTACTCCAGGCACTCGGAGCGGACCTCGCAGGCCAGGCACACCTTCTTGGCCTCGCGGGTGGAGCCGCCCTTCTCCGGGAAGAAGGACTCCGGGTCGGTCTGGGCGCAGAGCGCCCGCTCCTGCCAGCCGAGCTCCTCTTCGTCCTCTTCGATGCCCTCACCGATCAACAGCTCAAAGAGCTCGCTCATCTCTGGCGCCTCCTCTGCCCCTTTTGGCGTCCCCGTGGTGTTGCCGTTGCCTGGAGCGGCGGAACGACACGAGTGAAATTACATGTGCGTCACTCTGGCCCAGTCAAGCCGAGCTCTGGTATTGGGCCGAGGATTCACTCCCCGGAACCAAGGCACTACGGCAAGTGTACATATCCGGACATGATGGCTTTACTGCCCTAATCGGACCAACCGGCCGGAACCACCCACCGCCTGACACGCAGTCAACCTGACGCCCCCTCAGCCCCACCACCCCCCGAACGGGTGGACGCGGGCCGCGGCGCACTCGGTTGCCGCTGGTCACCGGCTGCCTTCCCGGCGATCTTCACATCGAAACATAGAGGGTGATTTATCACCCCATCCGGTGGTTGATGCTCGAAGTTCCCCAAATGCCCGGGGGATCGGGTTGACACTGGGGCCCCTCTTGCGGTCTCCTTGCCCCCATGTCAGAGTTCGCCACCCTCGTGAGCCGCCGCCAGGCGCTGCTCCGTCGTGCCGCGAGCTCCCTCTGTTGTCGCCTCTGTTCCTGTATCTAGGCGCACGCGTCCCACCGCGCGCCGCCCAGGAGCACCGAGGCCGCCCGCGCGACAGTCCCCCCTGAATCCCCGCGGACCGGCTGAACACCCGCCGATCTCCGCATCCGAGGATTCCGCCCCATGCGAATGCCCCGCCTCCGCAAGCGCAACCGTGACCGCGCCCGGCAGCAGCGCCTGCTCGCCGCCACCGCACCCGCCCCGCGCTGGACCGACGGCCTGAGCGACGTCTCGATCGCCGGTGACCCGACCGCCTTCCAGCACCTGGCCCGCACCGACCTGCCCGCCCACCCGACCACGGTGGCCGGCTACGCCCGCCTGGTCCGCGAGATCGCCGCCGACCGCTCCCGCTGGGAGCCGCTGGTCCGGTACGACGCCCTCACCCGCTGGTACTCCCGGCTGGAGACCGGCCCCGGCTACGAGGTCTGGCTGCTCAGCTGGCTGCCCGGCCAGGGCAGCGGCTTCCACGACCACGGCGCCTCCTCCGGCGTGATGACGGTGGTCCGGGGCGAGCTGGTCGAGCGGGCGCTGACCCAGGACGGCGAACAGCAGCGGCCGCTCCCCGAGGGCACCCGCCGGGTGTTCTCCTCCGGGTACCTGCACGAGATGGTGAACGCCTCGCTGGAGCCCGCCGTCTCCATCCACCTCTACTCGCCGGGCCTGGTGGAGATGAACCAGTACGGCGCCGCTCCCACCACCGCCACCGCCGAGCGGCGGATCGACGCGCACTGACGGTCCGTGACCTCGGGGCCGGTGCCGCCTGGCAGGATGGGCGCATGCGCATCGTGGCACTGGCAGGCGGCATCGGTGGGGCGCGCTTCCTGCGCGGGCTCCGGGAACTGACCGGCCCTCAGGACGAGATCACCGTCATCGGCAACACCGGGGACGACATCCACCTCTTCGGGCTGAAGGTCTGCCCCGACCTGGACACCGTGATGTACACCCTGGGCGGTGGCATCCACGAGGAGCAGGGCTGGGGCCGGGCCGACGAGACCTGGTCGGTCAAGGAGGAGATGAAGGCCTACGGGGTCGGCCCGGACTGGTTCGGGCTGGGCGACCGGGACTTCGCCACCCACATCGTGCGCACCCAGATGCTCGCCGCCGGGTACCCGCTGAGCGCCGTCACCGAGGCGCTCTGCGCCCGTTGGCAGCCCGGCGTGCGGCTGCTGCCGATGAGCGACGACCGGGTCGAGACCCACGTGCGGATCACCGAGGACGGTGCGCCCCGCGTCGTGCACTTCCAGGAGTACTGGGTGCGGCTGCACGCGGCGGTGGACGCCGAGGCGATCATCGCGGTCGGCGCCGACACGGCCAAGCCCGCCCCCGGCGTGCTGGAGGCGATCGCGGCGGCCGACGTGATCCTGCTGCCGCCGTCCAACCCGGTGGTCTCGATCGGCACCATCCTGGGCGTGCCCGGCATCCGGCAGGCGGTGGCCTCGGCCGCCGCCCCGGTGGTCGGGCTCTCCCCCATCATCGGCGGCGCCCCCGTGCGCGGGATGGCCGACAAGGTGCTGGCGGCGGTGGGCGTGGAGGCGAGCGCCGAGGCGGTGGCGCTGGACTACGGCTCCGAGCTGCTGGACGGCTGGCTGGTGGACACCGCCGACGCGGCCGCCGTCGAGACGGTGGAGGCGGCCGGGATCGCCTGCCGGGCGGTGCCGCTGCTGATGACCGACGTGGCCGCGACGGCCGGGATGGCGCGGGCGGCGCTGGAGCTGGCCGAGCAGGTGCGGGCGTGACCACGGCGGGGCCGGGGGCTGGGCCGGGGGCGTTCTCCGTCCTGCCGGTGGCCGGGCTGCCGGAGATCGAGCCCGGCACGGACCTGGCCGAACTCATCGCCAAGGCGGGCGAGTTCGAGGACGGCGACGTGGTGGTGGTCACCTCGAAGATCGTCTCCAAGGCGGAGGGCCGGATCGTCGAGGCCGCCGACCGGGAGGCCGCGATCGACGCCGAGACCGTCCGGGTGGTGGCCCGGCGCGGCCGCTCCCGGATCGTGGAGAACCGCAACGGCCTGGTGATGGCCGCCGCCGGAGTGGATGCCTCCAACACCGCACCCGGCACCGTCCTGCTGCTCCCGCTCGACCCCGACGCCTCGGCCCGCGCCCTGCGGGCCCGGCTGCGGCAGCTGACGGGCCGCCGGCTGGGCGTGCTGGTCACCGACACCTTCGGGCGGCCCTGGCGCAACGGGCTCACCGACGTGGCGATCGGCGCGGCCGGGGTCGCGGTGGTCGAGGACCACCGGGGCCGGCGGGACAGCCACGGCAACGAGCTCACCCTGACGGTGACCGCCACCGCCGACGAACTGGCCGCCGCCGGCGACCTGGTGAAGGGCAAGGCCAGCGGCGTGCCGGTCGCCGTGGTGCGGGGCCTCGGCGGCGTGGTCACCGAGGAGGACGGCGACGGGATCCGGCCGCTGCTGCGGCCGGTGGTCGACGACCTGTTCCGGATGGGGACCTCGGAGGCGCTGCGGGAGGCCGTCACGCTGCGGCGGACCGTGCGCTCCTTCACCGCCGAGCCGGTGGACCCGGAGGCCGTGCGGCGGGCAGTGGCGGCGGCCGTGACGGCCCCGGCCCCGCACCACACCACGCCGTGGCGCTTCGTGCTGGTGGAGACGGCGGAGGCCCGGGAGCGGCTGCTGGACGCCATGCTCGCCGCCTGGCGGCGCGACCTGGCCGAGCTCGACGGCTGGGACGAGGCGAAGATCGCCCGGCGGACGGCGCGCGGCAACGTGCTGCGGGCCGCGCCGTACCTGGTGGTGCCGTGCCTGGTCACGGACGGCTCGCACGACTACCCCGACGCGCGGCGGGCCGCGGCGGAGCGGGAGATGTTCGTGGTGGCGATGGGGGCCGCCGTGCAGAACCTGCTGGTCACGCTGGCCGGGGAGGGCTACGGCTCGGCCTGGGTCTCCTCGACGATGTTCTGCCGCGACACCGTGCGGGAGGCGCTCGACCTGCCGGACGGGTGGGACCCGATGGGCGCGGTGGCGGTCGGGCGGCCGGCGGAGGAGCCGAGGGCGCGCCGGGCACGTTCGGCGGACGCCTTCCTGACGGTGCGATGAGCGGGCTGGGACTGCTGGTCGTCTACACGGCCCGGCTCGCGGAGTGCGTCGACTTCTACCGGGGGCTCGGGCTGCGGTTCACCGCGGAGCGGCACGGCACCGGGCCGGAGCACTACGCGGCGGAGCTGGCCGACGGCACCGTCCTGGAGCTCTACCCCGCCCGGGCCGGTCGCGAGACGGGCGCCCTCCGGCTCGGCCTGACCGTCGAAGGAGCGGACGGGGTACGGCTGTTGACCGATCCGGACGGCCGGACGGTGGAGGTGCGGGGACCGCTCAGCGGTGGCGGTGGTCGTTCGGGGTGAGGCGGGGTCCGTAGCGGGGGGCACGGGCGCCGGTCAGACCGATCAGGCGGCAGACCCGGTGGCGGTGGCCCGCGTACGGGGCCAGCAGCGCGAGCATCTGGGCGTCGTCGCTGCGGGGGCGCCCCGCGAGGGCCCAGCCGACCAGGTTCGGCAGGTGGAAGTCGCCGACCGAGACGGCGTCCGCGTCGCCGTTGCTGCGCTGGAGGGTCTCGGCGGCGGTCCACGGGCCGATGCCGGGGACGGTGGTGAGGCGGGCGATCGCCGCCTCGTGCGGCAGGGCTGACGCCTCTTCGAGCCGGGGTGCGAGACGGACCGCCCGGACGACGGTCGCGGCGCGCTTGGGGTCGACGCCGGCGCGGTGCCACTCCCAGGACGGCAGCAGGGCCCACTCCCGGGCGGAGGGCGCGACCCGCATGCCCTCGGCCGGACCCGGGGCCGGGGTGCCGAAGTCCTTGAGGAGGGTGCGCCAGGCGCGGTACGCCTCGTCGGTGGTGACCTTCTGTTCGAGGATCGCCGGGATCAGGGACTCCAGGACCAGGCCGGTGCGGGTGAGGCGCAGGCCGGGGTGGTTGCGCTGGGCCTCGCGCAGCGGGCCGGGGGGCAGGTGGAGTCCTGACGGGTCGTCGGAGGCACCGAGGAGTTGCGGGACGCGGTCCAGCAGCCACTCGGCGCCGGGGCCCCAGGCGTGGGCCTCGACGACTCCGGAGCTCTGGGCCAGACGGAGGGTGCCGACGCCGGCGGGGGTGCGGGAGGCCCGCCAGACGGCGCCGTCGCCGCTGGTGCGGTACGCCGGGTCGGCGGGACCGCGGCGCAACGGCAGCAAGGTCCGCCCGAGGTCCAGGGGGAACCCGGGCTCCCAACGACGCACCGCCTCCGACACCGTGCCGCACCTCCCGCCACGGAGGATACGCGGCGCAGGTGGTGACGCCTTTGGGGGCGCGAGGAACTGCGCGAACCGGAAGGCGGACCAGCGTGAGATCGGGGCACGCGAGCCAGTTGCACGTGCTGCCGTTCCCCCGCGCGCAGTTCCTCGCGCCCCCGGTGTCACCACTTCCGCCCAGGGTCACCTTCCCTGGAGGTGGGTGGACCAGGTGCGGATGGCGGGGAGGCGGGTGTAGAGGGCGGTGCCGGGGCATTCGGTGTTGAAGGCGTCGCGGTGGCCGGAGACGGTGTCGAAGGTGGCGGTGGTGCCCTTGGGGTAGCGGCTGCCGTCGGAGGCGGAGGTGAGTTGGGTCTTGCCGTTGGCGGGCTGGCCGGTGAGGCCGAGCTTCCAGGCGGCGAGTTTGGCGATGCCGTCGATCTGGGGTTGGGGGACGGCGTCGGCCGTGTAGCGGCCGAGGGCGGCGACGCCGGCGGTGTCGGTGTTGAAGCCGAGGGTGTGGGCGCCGAGGACGGCCTGGGCGACTCCGCCGGCGCGGCCCTCGTAGACGGTGCCGCAGCGGTCGACCAGGAAGTTGTAGCCGAGGTCGCGCCAGCCGTTGCTCTTGACGTGGTACTGGTAGATCGACCGGATGACCTTGGGCGCGTCGGAGCAGGCGTAGTCGTTGGCGGTGTCGGTGTGGTGGACGAAGACCGCGCGGACCGGGCCGGTGTAGGTGAAGTCGGGCTCGCGGATGGACTCGTCGGCGCCCCAGCCCGCCCGGGTGACGATGCCCGGCCGGGGTGCGGCCCCGCCCGCGCGGCGCAGCGGCACGTCCTGCCCGGGGTCGACCAGCTCCGCGCGCAGGCCGCGCGGGGCGGTGCCGGTGAAGCGGACCTCGACCCCGTCGCTGGGGCCGACCCAGAGCGGGGAGGTGGCGCCGCGCCGGGCGGCCTCGGGGCCCTCGGGGTCGGGGCGGTCGTCGGGTTCGACGGCCAGCGGGTGCCAGGGGCTCCAGTCGCCGCCGACGGCGCGGGTGCGGACCTCGACGGTGCCGTCCGGGGTGGCGGCGGGGTCGTCCCAGCTGACGCCGACCAGGGAGAACGGGGCGGTGCCCTGCTGCGGCAGTCCGCGCTGACCGTTCGTCAGGGGGACGGTCCTGACGCTTCCGGAGGAGCCCGCGGCGGGGCCCTCGGCGAGGGCGGGCGGGGGGAGCAGGAGGAGGGCGGCGGAGGCGGTGGTGGCGGCGGCGAGCAGAGCGAGGCGCATGAATGGGATATTGAGGGCAAAACGGTTCTGACGCCACGTCGGTTCCGCCGGGCGGCCGCCTCTCCCCCGCCGGACGGGGAGGTCGTAGGCTGGGGCGCACCATGACTGCGCCATTCGCTGCCGACGCCCGCACCCCCGCCGAGCTGCTGCACGCCTACCTGCGCCCGGGGGCCCTCGACGCGGACCCGACCCGTCCGCTGGTCACGTTCTACGACGACGCGACCGGCGAGCGGGTGGAGCTCTCCGCCAAGACCTTCGACAACTGGGTCGCCAAGACCGCCAACCTGCTCCAGGACGAGCTGAACGCCGGTCCGGAGGACCGCGCCGCGCTGCTCCTGCCGGCCCACTGGCAGAGCGCCGTCTGGCTGCTCGCCTGCTGGTCGGTGGGCGTGGTCGCGGTGCCCGGCGGCGCCCCGGCCGACGCCGACCTGGTGGTGAGCGGCCCGGACGGGCTGGACTCCGCCAAGGACTGTTCCGGCGAGCGGGTGGCGCTCGCGCTGCGTCCGCTCGGCGGGCGGTTCCCGGCCCGGCCGGACGGCTTCCTGGACTACGCCGCCGAGGTGCCGGGGCAGGGTGACCGGTTCGCCCCGTACTCGCCGGTGCACCCGCAGGCGATGGCGCTGGAGACGGTGGTGGAGGACGGGCTGCCGCTGAAGCTGACGGGGGAACAGACCGTGGCGCTGGCCCGGGAGGGCGCGGCCCGGCTCGGCCTCGACACCTCCAGCCGGGTGCTCAGCACGCTCTCGTACGACGACTGGGCCGGACTGGAGGCCGGGCTGCTGGCCCCGCTGGCGGCCGGTGCCTCGGTGGTGCTCTGCCGGAACTCGGGCGGGCTGACCGAGGAGCAGTGGGCGAAGCGGATCGAATCCGAACGAGTGACTCTGCGTCTGGGCTGATCCGCCCGGACCGGCGACCGGGTAGGAATCCCGGTCATGGCCGAGGACGATGACCAGAGCGAGCGCCCCCCGACCGTCCGCGGCGGGGGGCGCCGCCGCATCCTGCTGATCCTCTCCGGGGTGCTGGCGCTGCTGCTGGTGGCCGGAGGCGTGGTGGCCTGGATCGGCTACCGGAAGCTGGACGGCAACATCGGGACCGACAGCGCCACCGGGGAGCTGCTGCGGCACGACGAGTCGGAGCGGCCCGAGCGGGGGCCGCAGCAGGCCAGGAACATCCTGCTGATCGGCAGCGACGACCGCAGCGGGGCCAACGGCGAGTACGGCTTCGCGGGCGGGCAGCGCTCGGACACCACGATCCTGCTGCACCTGGCGGCGGACGGGGAGCACGCCACCGCGGTCTCCATCCCCCGGGACGCGATGGTCCGGGTGCCGGCCTGCGAGCTCCCGGACGGGACGCGCTCGACCCCCCGGTTCGTGCAGTTCAACTGGGCCTTCGAGCTGGGCGGTCCGGCCTGCACGATCCGGACCGTGGAGCGGCTCAGCGGCATCCGGATCGACCACCACCTGATCCTGGACTTCACCGGCTTCAAGAAGATGGTGGACGCGGTCGGCGGGGTGGAGGTGTGCGTGCCCCGGGCGATCCACGACCGCAACGCCAAGCTGGACCTGCCGGCCGGGCGGCAGGTGCTGGGCGGGGAGCAGGCACTCGGGTACGTCCGGGCCCGGGAGACCCTCGGGGACGGCAGCGACACCCAGCGGATGGGGCGTCAGCAGGAGTTCCTGGCCTCCATGGTGCGCAAGGTGCAGTCCACCGGGGTGCTGCTCAACCCGACCCGGCTCTGGCCGCTGCTGAACGCCGCCACCGGGGCGGTCACGGCGGACGAGGGGCTCAGCCGGCTGGGCGCGCTCTACGACCTGGCCCAGGACCTGCGCTCGATGCCGACCTCGAACGTGGTCTTCCTGACCACCCCGCGCCGCCCCTATCCGGGGAACTGGGACCGGGACCAGCTGGTCCAGCCGGACACCGACCAGCTGTTCGCCGCGCTGCGGTCCGACCGCGCGGTGAGCGTGCGGGCCTACCAGGTGCCCGCGTCGCCCTCGCCCACCCTGCTGGCCGACGGGGCGCCCTCGCCGCTCCTGGGCGACCCCTCGGTGGACGGCTCCACCGCGCACGAGCCCCCGCCGGGCGCCTCCGCCGGCCCCTCCCCGGACGACCTCGGCGGCTGGACGCCGTCGGCCGGCCCGACCGCCCTGCCGACCGCCGAACCGACCCTGGAGGGCCGGACCGCCGACCAGGAGGTCTGCTCGATGCACTGACCGCGGCGGTCGGGGGCGGTCGGCCCCGGTCCGACGGGGCGTGAACTTTGCCCGTTTTCACGGTGTTTGACCACCGTGGCAACGGTCACAGTACGACCGGATCATGACCGGAGCTCGTCTAGGGTGTCCGGGGTGAACAGCGGAAACCGGCACGACGGACACCTCGCGGACCAGACCCCGGCCGCAGTGGACCCGGCCGACCAGTGGGTGCTCGACCCGGCCACCGGGGAGTTCCGGCTGGACCTGGACGCCGCACCGGCCCCCGCCCCGGCCACCGTGCCCCGCCCGCGGGCCGCCCGGCCCGGAGCCGCCGCACCGCCGGCCGGCCGACGGGCCTCGCGCCGCCACACGGGCGGCGGCGGTCGCCGACGCGCCGTCAAGTGGACCGCCGGGGTGGCCGCGCTGGTCCTGGTGGCGGGCTGCGGCGGGGCGCTGTACGCCTACCAGCGCCTGAACGGCAACATCTCCTCGGTGAACGTCCAGGTCGGCCCGGACTCCGAGCGCCCGCAGGCCGCCGCCGGGGCGATGAACATCCTGGTGATCGGCACCGACAGCCGCAAGGGCCTGGGCCGCGAGTACGGCGACGAGGGCAGCCCCGGCCACGCCGACACCACCCTGCTGATGCACGTGGCCAAGGACCGCAGCAACGCGACGGTGATGAGCATCCCGCGCGACCTGATGGTCACCATCCCGGAGTGCGAGACGGACGGGAAGAAGATCCCGGGCACCGCCAGGACGCTGTTCAACGAGAGCCTGGGGCAGGAGGGCCGCGACCCGGGCTGCACCTGGCGGACCGTCGAGAAGATGACCGGCATCCGGATCGACCACTTCCTGATGGTGAACTTCGAGGCGGTGAAGACCCTCTCCACCGCCGTCGGCGGGGTGGAGGTCTGCGTGGCCAAGGACATCAACGACACCGGGTCGCACCTGAAGCTGACCAAGGGCCGGCACGTGGTGCAGGGCGAGGACGCGCTCGCCTTCGTCCGCACCCGGCACGCCGTCGGCCAGGGCAGCGACCTGTCCCGGATCGAGCTCCAGCAGCAGTTCCTGAGCTCGATGATCCGCAAGATGAAGAGCGGCGACACCCTGACCAGCCCGACCAAGCTGTTCAACCTGGCCGACGCCGCCACCAAGGCGCTCACCGTGGACGCGGGCCTGAAGAGCGTGGACAAGCTCAAGGACCTGGCGCTGGACCTCTCCAAGGTGGACACCAAGCACATCACCTTCGCCACCGTGCCGGTGCTGGACGACCCGAGGAACAAGGGCCGGGTCATCCTGAACGAGAAGCCGGCCGAGCAGCTGTTCGCGCTGGTCGCGGCCGACCGTTCGCTGACCGAGGTGGCCACGTCGGCGCCCCCCGCCGACCCGTCCCCGGCCCAGCCCTCCGCCCCGCCGGCCGCCACGGTGGACGCGGGCGCCGTCCGGGTCACCGTACGGAACGGCTCCGGCACCCCCGGCCAGGCCACCAAGGCCGTCACCGCCCTGAAGGGGAAGGGCTTCGCCCAGGCCGGCACCGGCAAGGACACCGCCGCCGCCGCGACCACCACGGTCTCCTACCCCAAGGGTCGGGCCGAGCAGGGCGCCGCCCTGGCCGCCGCGCTCGGGCTGCCCGCCGAGGCCGCCAAGGAGAGCACCGCGATCGCCGCCGGGGAGCCGCTGCTGCTGGTGCTCGGCAAGGACTTCACCGAGCTCGGCAAGCCCGCCGTGCCGGTGCCGACCGAGGCGCCCAAGGACCTCCAGCGGGTGCAGGCGGACGACGCCGACGTGTGCGCGAAGTAGGCGGAGATGGTCAAACTCACGGTCATACAATCGTTCTGACTGTGTAACAGATCCGCGATCGACGTGGTGGCGTCGGGTAGGTTCCGAACGGGTGGCCTACGGGGGGCTGCTCACGACGAGTGGTGGTGCTACCGATGACGAACGTCCGGACACGGCCGTCCGGAGGGCGCGCCGCCTCCCGGCAGGCCGCCGAGCAGCGGCGGGGCGGACGGCGCGTGCTGCGGTGGCTGGCCCTCGGCCTGGCCTTCCTGCTGGTGGCCGCCTGTGGCGGCGGCTACTGGTACTACCAGCACCTGAACGGCAACTTCGACTCCGGAGAGCGGAACCTCAGCGACGCCTCCGGCGCCAGGACGGCCCCCAACGCGGCCGGCCAGACGCCGATCAACATCCTGATGATCGGCACCGACAACCGCGGCTCGGCCAAGAACATCGCCCTCGGCGGCTCGGCCGACGACGCCGGGCGGCCCGGCCTGGCCGACGTCCAGATGCTGCTGCACGTCTCCGCCGACCGCTCCAACGCCTCGCTGATATCCATACCCCGCGACACCCTGGTGACCATCCCGGCCTGCCGCAGCGAGGACGGGAAGACCACCAAACCCTCGGTCCGCAGGACGATGATCAACGAGGCGCTGGCCCGCGGCGGCCCCGGCTGCCTGCTCGGGACCTGGCAGGCCATCACCGGCCTGTACGTCGACCACTACATGATGATCGACTTCGCCGGCGTGGTGGACATGGCCGACGCGGTCGGCGGCGTGCCGGTCTGCGTCAACATGAACCTCTACGACCGCTACCGAAAGGGGCACGGCGGCACCGACCTCAAGCTCGCCAAGGGCACCCACCGGATCCAGGGCGAGCAGGCGCTGCAGTGGCTGCGCACCCGCGACGCCTGGGGCGACGACATCGGCCGGACCAAGGCCCAGCACCTGTACCTCTCGTCGATGATCCGGGAGCTGAAGTCCAAGGGGACGCTCACCGACCCGGGCGCGCTGCTGAAGCTGGCCGAGACCGCCTCGAAGTCGATCAGCCTCGACAAGGACCTGGCGGACGTCAAGGCGTTGCTCGACCTCGGCACCGACCTGCGCAAGGTGCCGACCGAGCGGATCACCACCCTCACCGTGCCGACCGTGACGGCCACCAGCGACGAGAACCGGCTGGAGCTCAAGGAGCCGGACACCAAGCAGATCTGGGACATGCTGCTGGCCGACCGCCCGCTGGACGACAAGGGCCCGGCCCCGGCCGCCTCCCCCGCCCCGTCACCGCCGCCCTCCCCGTCGGCGAGCACCGTGGCGCCGTCGACCGTGGCGGTCACCGTGCAGAACTCCTCCGGCGTGGAGCGCCGGGCCGGCGACGTCAGGGCGGCACTGGTCGCCAAGGGCTTCACCAAGGCCGCGACCACGGCCAACGGGACGGCCCGCAAGGCCACCCAACTCGAGTACCCGCCCCAGCAGTCGGCCGAGGCCCAGGCGGTCGCCGCCGCCCTCGGACTGCCCCGCACCGCCCTGCACGAGGGCACCGCCAAGAGCGAGCTGCTGCTCTCCGTCGGCGCCGACTGGCCGAGCGGCACCGCCTTCCCGGTGACCGCCCCGCCGACCCAGCTCCCCAAGTCGGCCGAGGCCGTCACCGCCGACAACGACAAGAACTGCATGGACGTCAACCCGCAGGGCGGGCTCTACACCTTCTGAGCCCCGCCCTCGGCGTCCTCGCGCAGCACGCCGTCGCTCTCGGTGTAGCGCTCGCCGGTGCGGGGGCACAGCCAGCGGCCGGGGGCGGTCTCGGTGAGCGGCTCGCCGGCCCGGCCGACCCACTTGAGGCGGCGGGCCGGGACGCCGGCCACCAGGGCGAAGTCGGGGACGTCCCGGTGCACCACGGCGCCGGCCGCGACCAGGGCCCAGCGGCCGACGGTGACGCCGGGCGTGATCACCGCGCGGGCGCCGATCGAGCTGCCCTGACGGAGCGTCACGCCCTGCGCGTGCCAGTCGTCCCCGCGCTTGAGCTTGCCGTCCGGATCCACCGAGCGCGGGTACACGTCGTTGGTGAGCACCGCCGCCGGACCGACGAAGACGCCGTCCTCCAGGACCGCGGGCTCGTAGACCAGGGCGTGGTTCTGCAGCTTCACCCGGTCCCCGATCACCACGCCGGGGCCGACGTACGCGCCGCGCCCGATGATGCACTCCGACCCGATCACCGCGTCCTCGCGGACCTGGGCCAGGTGCCAGACCGTACTGCCCTCGCCGATCCGCGCCCGCTCGTCGACGTCGGCGCTCTCCACCACTCGCACTGGGTTCCCCATGGCGCCGAACATAGCGTCACGGGGCCCCTGCCGGTGGCCGGTTGGAGGTGACCGGCATCATCCGGCCGGGGCGAACGGGTGCATGAACGTTTCGGCGAGCGGGCCCGCGTACGGCGTACCCGCCCGGCGCGTCCTGCTTCCGTGCTCCCGCGGCGCGCCTACCATCCGAGGGTGCCGCCGACTGCCGCCCGTCACGGGACCGACCCCCAGCGCACCCCACCGGTGCGCCGCCGGTGGGGCCGGTGGCTGGCGGGCGCGGTCTCGCTCGCCGTACTGGCCACCGCCTGCGGCGGCCGGACCCTGCTGGCCGGGGTCGGGGACGCGATCGGCCGGGTGGACGCCTTCGACTCCGCCGGGGACCGGCCGCCCGACGACGGGGTGACCACCTTCCTGGTGGCCGGCACCGACGACCGGGAGGGGATCCCGGCCGACACCCTGAAGGGGGTGCTGCACGCCGGCGGCGAGTCCTGCCACTGCACCGACACCCTGATGATCGTCCAGCTGGCCGCGCACGGCGGCCGGGCCAGCGTGGTCTCCGTCCCGCGCGACTCCTACGTGGTGATCCCCGCCCACCGCGACCTGGCCACCGGCCGGGAGGTCCCCGAGGGCCACGGCAAGGTCAACGCCGCCTACGGGATGGGCGGCCCCGCCCTCACCGTCCGCACCGTGGAGCGCAACACCGGCCTGCGGATCGACCACTACCTCCAGGTCGACTTCCTCTCCTTCGTCTCCACCGTGGACGCCCTCGGCGGGGTCGAGGTCTGCACCGCCAAGCCCCTGAAGGACCAGTACTCCGGGCTGGACCTGCCCGCCGGGACGACCCGGCTGGACGGGGCCGGCGCGCTCAGGTACGTCCGGGCGAGGCACGTGGACGGCAGCTCCGACCTCGGCCGGATGCAGCGTCAGCAGAAGTTCCTGGCCCAGCTGTTGCGGCAGGCCACCGCGAGCGGGACGCTGCTCAACCCGGTGAAGCTCTCCAGGGTGACGGAGACGGTGCTGCGGTCGGTCAAGGCCGACCAGGACCTGTCCAGCGCGGACCTGGTGGCGCTTGCCACCCAGCTCAAGGACCTCTCGCCGGCCACGGCGGACTTCGCCACGGTGCCACTCAAGGACGTCAACCACCAGGTGGAGGGCTGGGGTTCGACGGTGCTGTGGGATCCGGCGGGGGCGAAGGCACTGTTCGACGCCGTCCGGAACGGGCAGCCGCTGACCGAGCGCTCCGCCCCTCCCCCGGCCGCGGCGCCGGTCGCTCCCGGGGCGGTGCCGCCGGGGCAGATCCGGATCCAGGTGCTCAACGGGGCCGGGACGGCGGGGCTCGGCGCGCGGGTGGACGGGGACCTGCGGAAGGCCGGCTTCGCCACGACGGGGGCTCCGTCGAACGCCGGTGGGGGGAGCGCGGCGCGGACGGTGGTGCGGTACGACCCCCGGTGGGACGAGTCGGTGAAGACGCTGGCCGCCGCCCTCCCGTACGCGGAGCTGGTGCAGGCCCCGGGGCTGGGCGCCACCATGCAGGTGATCGCCGGGACCGACTACACCGGTGCCCTCCCGGCCCAGGCCTCCCCGGGCACCCCCGCCGCCGCCTCGCCGACCGCCGCCCCGGCCGTGACGGCCAACACGGGCACGGAGATCAGCTGCCCGTGAGGTTGGTGGCTACGCCTCCGGGGGCGCGGGGCCCTGCTGATGTGCGGCTCCGCCGCGGGGCGCGCGGGGGAACGCCAGCACGTGCAACTGGCTCGCCTGCCTCGATCCAGCACTGGTCCGCCTTCCGTACTCGCGCAGTTCCCCGCGCCCCCGAAGCATCACCACGTTCCTCAAGTGAGCCAGACGGTGACCGTGGTGACCAGGTAGGCCGTCAGGGAGAGGCGGTTGACGAGGAGTTCGGGGAAGTGGTCGGGGGTGTCGGTGGTGGGGCGGGCGGCGGGCTCGTGGGCGGCGCGGGTGACGGCGGTGGCGAGGGCGTGCGGGTCGTAGCCGCCGAGGCCCAGCCAGGCGGTGGCACGGTGGCCGATGTGGAGTTCCTTCCGGTCGCCGGTGCGGACCGTCACCCGGCCGTTCTCGGCCGTGGCCGCGGTGATCTCCGGCCAGGCGGTCCGACGCCGCGTCAGGCCGGTGCTGGTGACCAGGCCGTTCCGGTCGAAGCGGGCCTGCCAGCCGAGGGCGGCCACCAGGGCGGGGAGGGCGGAGCCCCCGAGGAGCAGGGGCTGGAGCAGGCCGTTCCACCAGCCGTCGGCGGAACGGTGCACCACCAGCGCGCCCAGCACCAGCGCGGCGGCCGGGCCGACCGCCAGCCGGAGGCGGGCCGGCATGCCCTGGTCCTCGGTCAGGCGCGGGGCGGTCGGCTTCGGGTGCCGGAGCGTCTTCACCTGCGGGGTGCAGACCACCGCGATCCAGTCGAGTTCCAGCACGCCGTCCCGGTCGTCCCGCGCCGTCCATCGGCGCACCAGGACCGGGGCGGACGCGCCGTCAGGGCCCTGGTAGAGCAGGGCCGTCCGCAGACCGGACGGGCGCTCCGCCTCGCCCTCCCAGTGCAGCGGGAAGTCGTCGAGCGGCACCCAGGCGGTGCCGTTCCAGCCGAGGTACTGCCGGGTGGAGAGCCGCCAGAGCGGGGCGCCGCCCTCGGGGCCGACCAGCTCCTCCTCGCCGTCCGGGTGGTGCACCACCGTCAGGACCGGGGCGCCCGGCCCGGCCAGGTCGCGGACCAGCCGGACGCTGCGGGTGGAGGAGCCGAGCACGACCAGGCCGAGGGCGGTCAGGACGGTGGCGGTCAGCAGCCAGGGGGTGGGGTCGTACGCGTCACCGGCCGGCCGGGCCCAGCCGTCGCGGTCGGCCAGCAGCGGGAGGGTGTCCCCCGCCTTGGGGTAGGCGTCCCACCAGACCGAGACCTCGGCGGTGCGGTGGCGGTCCTCGCCGGGGAACCGGTACTCGACCTTCGTGTCCCCGAGGTCGTCCGAGGAGATCACCCGGCCGGCGACGGCCTCGGACCGGGCGGCCCGGGCGTCGGCGTCCTCCTGGCGCTCCAAGCCGGCGAGCACCGAGACGGTGGCCAGGCCGAGCAGCAGACCGCCGACCACCAGCCGGACCACCGGCCTCGGCAGGGCCGGGGCCGGGGTACCGGCCAAGGTCCAGGGGTACGGCTGCTGACCGCCCATCAGGTCGGCCAGCCGCTGCCGGGCGGCCCGGCGGCCCGCCCCGGCCCGGGCCAGCACCACCAGGAGTGCGGCCTGGGCGGCCAGCGCGGTCCATCGGCTGACCTCGTCCGGCAGGCCGTCCGGCAGGTACCAGATCAGCGGCAGCAGGGCGGCGGGCAGCAGCACCAGGCCGCGCGGCCGGAACAGCAGGGCGACCGCCTCGGCGAGCAGCGCGGCGGCCGTCACGGTCTCCGCCCAGTTCTGTCCACAGGGGTGGGCCGGTCCGCAGAGCACCGGGTCCTGGGCGGCCTGACCCATCGCCACCACACAGACCAGCAGCGGCACCACGCACAGCCAGCGGACGTCCCAGCGCTGTGCGGTACGGGCCGCCAGCCACCGCTCGGCGAGGTCGTCGGTCAGGGGCGGCGGTGCGGCGGGGAGCGGCGGTGCGGGATGGAACATGCGCCCGATGGTCCCATCCGCCCTCCCGGGGCCCGTCCACCGGGTACGGCGCAGGGCCCCGCCGTGGTGGCGGGGCCCTGCGGGGTCGGTCGGCTACTTGGCCTGGGAGGCGGTGATGTCCTTGGCACCGAGGGCGCCGCCGGGGATCTCGCTCCAGTTGGAGACGGCGTTGGTGTTCAGGGTGAAGTCGGCACCGTAGGCGCGGCCCTGGGCCAGGCCGTAGAAGTGCACGGTCTTGCCGTCGGGGGTGGTGGTGGCCGCGACGTTGTCGATCGCGGAGCCCGCACGCTGGGTCCAGGCGGCGTCGAAGTGGCCCTGGTCGAAGTTGCCGTACTGGGTGTGGAAGGAGCCGCCGTAACCGGCGACGGCGAGGATCACGTTGTTGCCGGTCTGGGTGGCCGCGATGTCGCGGACGTCGGTGGCGCCACCGGGGATCTCGGACCAGCTGGCGGTCGAGTTGGTGTTCAGCGTGAAGTCCGAGCCGAAGACCCGCCCGCCGGCCACACCGTAGAAGCGGATCGTGTCGCCGTCGCCCGAGGTGACCGAGGTGATGTTGGTCAGGCCCGAACCCTCGCGCTTCACCCAGCTCGGGTCGAAGTGGCCCAGGTCGTAGTTGCCGAACTGGGTGAAGAACGAGCCGTCCCCGCCCGCGATCCCGAGGATCACGTTGTTCCCGCTGACCGAGGCCGTCAGGTCCCGCACACCCGTCGCGCCACCCGGGATCTCACCCCAGTTGCTCCACGACGCACCCGGGTACAGGTCGCGTCCGTACACCCGCCCGTTCGCCACCGCGTAGAAGTGCGTCACGTCCCCGACCGTCACCGAGGTGACCTTCGTCAGCGAAGTACCGCCCACGTCGGTCCAGTTGGGGTTGAACCGGCCGGCGGCGTAGTTCCCGTACTGGTTGTAGAACGACCCCTGCGCACCCACGATCCCCAGCTGCACGTTCACCGGCAGGACCACGGCGGGCGGCGGGGTCGAGTCGTTGCCGCCGATCGGGGACACGTAGCCGCTGATCCGCTGGCCGTGGCCCGAGGTGCCCACGGTCGAGTTGAACGGCGCGGACTCCCTGACCGAGGAGTAGGACGGGCCCCGACCGCCGCTGCCCTCGTTGCCGCCGATGGTGGTGATGGTGCCGTTGCCCACCGAGGCGACGATGGCGACGTGTGCGGCCCAGTCGACCCCGTTGTACTCGTAGACCACGGCGTCACCGACGTGCGGGGTGGGCTTCAGACCACCGTTGTAATTGGCGAAGCTGCCCGCGCCGTTCGTCAGGCCGGCGACGTTGACACCGTTCTGGGCCCAGACCCACTTGGCGAAGTCGGCGCACCACGCCTCCGGACCGCCGCTGCAGCTGGTGTAGAAGCCGGTGGTGCCCGAGCTGTTGGTCGAGCAGGCGCCGTCGCCGAGGTTGGCCCGGGCGGTGTTGACGATGCTGGAGCTGACCGAGGCGGAGGCGGTCGGGGCGCCGAGGAACACGACCGCCGGGACGGTGGAGAGCAGGGCGACCGAAGTGGCCAGGGCACGCTGGACGAGCTTGGAAGACATGGGGATGCTCCGGGAGGAAGAGACGTGACGGTGGTGTGGTCACGCGGACGGCTGCCCTGCAGGCGCAGCGGTCGGCGTGATTGACGTACCGTCAGCGAGGTTCTCCCGTACCGGTTTGCGGGTTCGTCCTGCTGACAACGACAAGCATCGTCGCTGCTCAGCGGTGCCGAAAGGGGTTCCGGCGGGACGGAAGCGGCCCCGGACGGATGCGTCCAGGGCCGTGCCCGCGGGGCCGCCTCAGGGCTGGGGGACGCGGGGGGCCGGGGTGCGCAGGCCGATGCGGCGGGCGGGGGCTCCGGCCCAGATCTCGTTGGGGCCGGTGGAGGTGGTGAGGACGGCGTTGGCGCCGACGATGGTGCCCGCGCCGACGGTGAGCACGCCGCGCTTGCAGACGATCTTCGCGCCGGCGCAGACCATCACGCCGTCCTCCAGCACCACCCGCTCCATCGCGCTGCGCTCCTGCGGCACCCACGGGTCGGCCCGGCCGATGGTGACGCCGTTGTAGAGCGTGACGTCGGCGCCGAGGGTGGTGTACGGGTGCAGCACGGTGCCGAAGCCCCGGTGGTAGACCTTCAGTCCGGGGCCGATCTCGACGGGGGCGGGGACCTCGACGCCGTAGAGCGCCAGGGCCTCCTGGACCAGGCGGCCGAAGAGCCGGCTGCGACGGTGGGCGATGAGGGTGGTCACCAGTGACATGCAGCCCATTGTGGACCCGTGGTGACGGAGTGTGAGCCGAGGCGCGGTCAGGAGTTCGGAACCGGCCGGTCGTTCTGGATCGCCTCGAACAGGCGCTTGGAGGCCTGCGGGGCCCAGAGGATCGAGGAGCCGGCCGGGGTCTGGTAGTTCTGGTCGGCGATCGGGACGGTGAGGGCGGTGCCGCCGGAGCCCGACACCTGGTCCATCTGCCGGGCGAACCGGGCCAGGGTCCAGAGCGAGGAGTCCTGGTCCACCGTCAGGGCGCCCAGGGTGGCGCTGAGGAACGGGTAGAGGACGAAGGGGTTCAGCAGGGTGGCCGGGCTGAGCACCTCGGAGGCCAGGGCCTTGAGGAAGGCCTGCTGGTTGCCGATCCGGCTGAGGTCGGAGTCGGGCAGCGAGTAGCGGGTGCGGACCAGGGCCAGGGCCTGGGTGCCGTTCAGGTTCTGGCAGCCCGCCGGGAGGTCGGCCCCCGACTTGGCGTCCTTCACCGGCTTGTCCAGGCACATCTCGACCCCGCCGAGGGAGTCCACCACGTCCACGATGCCGGTGAAGCCGACCTCCACGTAGTGGTCGATCCGGATGCCGGTGTTCGACTCGACGGTGCGCACCAGCAGGGCCGGGCCGCCGAGGGCGAAGGCCGCGTTGATCTTGTTCTTGCCGTGTCCGGGGATCGCGACGTAGCTGTCGCGCGGGATGCTCATCAGCACCGGACCGTTGTCGCCCTGGTGCAGCACCATGACGGTGTCGGTGTTGGTGCCGGACTCGCCGCCGACGTGCAGCTCGCGCTGCTGCTGGGGCGTCAGGCCGGCCCGGCTGTCGGAGCCGACCAGCAGCCAGTTGGTGCCGGGGCCGTCGCCCGGGCGGCCGTCCCAGTCGGTGACGGCGTCGACGTGCCGCAGCTCGCCGTCGGCCCAGAGGTACGTCCCGAGCGCGGTGCCGACCAAGGCGAGCAGCAGCAGGCCCGCCGTCCACCGGATGACGCGCCACCAGTTCCGCCTGCCACCACCGCCGTTGCCGCCCATCCCCCGAGTGTGTCGCGCCGGGCGCGCGGGCCCGGCGCGACACCCGGGGGCTACTTGAACTCGGGGACCTTGGCGTCGTTCTTGAAGGCCTCGAAGAGCTGCTTCGACTTGGCGTCGTCCCACTTCACCGCGGACTCACCGGTCTTGGTCCGGAAGTCCGGGTTGGAGATCGGCACGGTGATCGACCGGCCGTCGCCGCCGGTCACCGCGCGCATGGCGAGGAAGAGCGAGCCGATGTCGCCGAGGCCGGCGTCCTCGTCCACGATCAGGGTGCCCAGGCCCGCGCTGACCATCGGGTAGAAGGTGAACGGGTTGAGCACGGTGCCGGGCGAGGCGGCCTGGTGGGCCAGTGCGGCCAGGAACTTCTGCTGGTTGCGCATCCGGCCCAGGTCCTGGTCGGCCATCTGGTGGCGCTGGCGGACGAAGGCCAGCGCCTGACTGCCGGTCAGGGTCTGGGTGCCGGCCTTGAGGTCGAGGCCCGAGTCGCGGTCCTTGATGTCCTTGTCGATCTTCATCTCGACGCCGCCGACCGCGTCCACCAGGCCGACGAAGCCGGCGAAGCCGATCTCGGCGTAGTGGTCGATCCGCAGGCCGGTGTTGGCCTCCACGGTCTGCACCAGCAGACGGCCGCCGCCGCCGTTGAAGGCCGCGTTGATCTTCGAGGTGGTCGCCGGGACGGTCTTGCCGTTGCCGTTGGTGTTGGGGTGCTCGGGGATGTTGACCCAGGAGTCGCGCGGGATGCTCATCAGGGTGTTCCCGTTGTCCCCGATGTGCAGCAGCATCATCGAGTCGCTGCGCTTGCCGACCGCCGAGCCGGTGTGCAGCGAGTCCTCCTGGGCGTCCGTGAGGCCCTGTCGGCTGTCGGAGCCGACGATCAGCCAGTTGGTGCCCTTGCCGGCCGGCGGGCGGCCCTTGTAGTCGGCCAGCACGTTCTCGTGGTTGAGCTTGGAGTCGGCCCAGAAGTAGGTGCCGGTCGCGGTCAGCAGGAGCGCGGCCAGGGTGGCGTAGACGCCCACCTTGATCTTGCGCTTGCGCGGCCAGGCGGAGTTCGACGGCCGGGGCGGTCTGGGCGCGCCGGGGGTGCCCGGCGGTATCGGAGCACCGGGGCCGCCGGAGCCACCCGGCTGGGCTGCGGGGACGTCCGGGGCGGGCGGGGTGAAGGCGGGGGCCGGGGCGCCGGGGCCGCGCGGGTTGAGCGAGGCCGGCAGCGGCGCGCGGTCGGCCTGCCGGGGCACGGGCTGGGGCGCCGGCCGGCTCTGGCCGGGCTTGAGCGGCTTCGGCGCGTTCGGGCCGCGCGGGTTCAGCCCCGCGGGGAGCGTCGGCTCCTCGGGGTACGGGGCGCTCTCGCCCGGGGCGCTCCCGTTCTGGGCGCGGTACGGGTTCGGCTCGCCCTCGGAGCCGTAGCCGCCCGGCGAGCCGCCGTACCCGTTGCCGCCGCCCTGGCGGCCCTCCTGCCACGTGTTCATGGGGGGAAGGATGCCCGAAACCGCGGGCGCTCAGTACGGCGGGGGCACCCACGGGGCCCCTTGTATCCGTTTTGATGCACGCCGCGGACGGCTCGGGAGCATGGTCACCGACCGGACGGAGCCCCGGTCACGGACCGGACCGTCCTTGACCCCTTCGAAGTGCCCGTGGTCCCATGAAACGCATGGAGCAGCAGAAGATCCTCACGCGGAGGCGGCACGTCGACCTGCTGCGCGTGGCCTGCTCCCTGTGTAGTGGCTGACCGCTCGCCACCCTTCTCTCCACTTCTCCGCGCTCCGCCGCGCGTTCAGCCCTGCCGCTTCCACGCCCCGAGGTGCCCCCATGGCCACTGTCCTGTCCGTCTCCGGCTCCCCGTCGCCGACCTCCCGCACCACCCGCCTGCTCCGCCACGTGGTGGACACCAGGCTGGCCGAGCACGGCCACCGGGTGGTCGAGCTCGACGCCCGCGCGCTGCCGGCCGCGGCGCTGCTCTCCGCGGACTTCTCCGACCCCCAACTCATCGAGGCGGCACGGCTGTTCGCCGAGGCGGACGGCGTGGTGATAGGCACCCCGGTCTACAAGGCGGCCTACTCCGGGCTGCTGAAGGCACTGCTGGACGTCCTGCCGCAGCACGGCCTGGCCGGCAAGACCGTGCTCCCGCTGGCCACCGGCGGCTCCACCGCCCACGTGCTCGCGGTGGACTACGCCCTGCGGCCGGTGCTCTCCTCCATGGGGGCGGCCCACATCACCCAGGGCTGGTTCCTGCTCGACCGTCAGGTCGGGGCCGCGCCCGACGGGTCCACCGTGCTCGAACCGGAGGCCGCCGCCCAGCTCACCCCGGTGGTGGACGCCTTCGCGGCCGCCCTGGAGCGCCACCTGGTGCCCGCACTGGCCTGCTGACCCTGACCCGGTGCCTCCCCCGGCAGGGTTTGCCCCATGAGGAGCGTCGGTCGGTGCGTGCTCTCGGCGTGCCGGAGAAAGGCCCTCGTAGCGGAGCTACTTGGGCCTTTGGCCGGTGCGGCGAGAGTGCGTGCCGGGCGGCGCGACGGGGCAAACCCTGCCGGGGGAGACACCAGTCCCTGAGAAGGTGCCCGAAAACCCCTAGGGGAACCGGGGGGTAGCCCGTACATCGAGAGTTGGGCGGCTTCCTCCCGGCGGATGACGATCCGTTCGGGCGCCGCTCCTAACGTGGTTCTTACCTCGCCGGTCCGGCCGCTCCCAAGGCCCCGAGAGCGGGGCACACGGGTGGACCACGACCTAGGAGTATCCAGTGACGACGGCAGCGAACGCCGTGCAGGACCCGCAGCTCTCGGGCGGCAACGCCGCCATCGCCGCGGCAGCGCGGCAGGTGACCAAGGCCTACGGGGACGGCGAGACCCGGGTCACCGCGCTCGACGCCGTCGACGTCGACATCCACCGGGGCCGGTTCACCGCGATCATGGGGCCCTCCGGCTCCGGCAAGTCGACCCTGATGCACTGCCTGGCCGGGCTGGACACCGTCTCCGAGGGACGGATCTGGATCGGCGACAGCGAGATCACCGGCCTGAAGGACAAGCACCTGACCCGGCTCCGCCGGGACAAGATCGGCTTCATCTTCCAGGCCTTCAACCTGCTCCCCACGCTCAACGCGCTGGAGAACATCACGCTGCCGATGGACATCGCCGGCCGCAAGCCCGACCAGGCCTGGCTGGACCAGGTGGTCTCCACCGTCGGCCTGGCCGACCGGCTCAAGCACCGCCCGACCCAGCTCTCCGGCGGCCAGCAGCAGCGCGTCGCGGTGGCCCGGGCCCTGGCCGCCCGTCCCGAGATCATCTTCGGCGACGAGCCCACCGGCAACCTCGACTCCCGCTCCGGCGCCGAGGTGCTCACCTTCCTCCGCCGCTCGGTGGACGAGCTCGGCCAGACCATCGTCATGGTGACCCACGACCCGGTCGCCGCCTCCTACGCGGACCGCGTCCTCTTCCTGGCCGACGGCCGGATCGTCGACGAGATGTACGCCCCGACCGCCGACTCCGTCCTCGAGCGCATGCGCCGCTTCGACGGCAAGCGCACCAGCTGAGACGGGATCAGACTCCGATGCTGCTCAAGACCTCACTACGGAGCTTCTTCGCCCACAAGGGCCGGATGGCGCTCTCCCTCATCGCTGTGGTCCTCTCGGTCGCGTTCGTCTCCGGCACCCTGGTGTTCTCCAACACCGCGACCGCCACCTTCGACAAGCTCTTCGCCACCACCGCCTCCAACCTCTCCGTCCGCCCGGCCGTGCCGGACGAGGACGGTGACGGCGAGGGGATGATCGGCGAGAAGGCCCGCACCGTCCCGGTCGACGTCCAGGCCAAGGTCGCCGCCCTGCCGGGCGTCAAGTCCGCCCGCGGCGAGGTCAATTCGCAGAGCGCGGTGCTGGTCGACCCGGCCACCAACAAGCTGGTCGGCCCGACCTCGGGCGCCCCGACCATCACGGGCTCCTGGCACGACGACCAGGTGATGCTCAAGATCACCTCGGGCAAGGCCCCGGTCGGCCCCGAGCAGATCGTGCTGGACGCCGACACCGCGGAGAAGGCCAAGCTCGGCCTCGGCTCCAAGCTCCGGTTGATCGCCGCCACCGGCAACCACGACTTCACCATCTCCGCCATCGCCACCTTCCAGACCACCAACCCCGGTGCGGCGCTGGCCTTCATGGACGTGCCCACCGCACAGAAGGTGCTGCTCGGCGCAACCGCCTTCACCTCGGTCGAGGTGACCGGTGACGGCTCGAAGACCGACGCACAGCTGAAGACCGCCGCCCTCGGCGCGCTCGGCAGCGGCTACGAGGCCTTCACCGCCGAGGAGCAGAAGGCCCAGGGCAAGAAGGACATGGGCTTCCTGGACTTCATGAAGTACGCCATGCTCGGCTTCGCCGGGATCTCGCTGCTGGTCGGCGGCTTCCTGATCATCAACACCTTCTCCATGCTGGTCGCCCAGCGCACCCGCGAGATCGGCCTGATGCGGGCCATCGGCGGCAGCCGCAGCCAGGTCAACCGCTCGGTGCTGGTCGAGGCCCTGATCCTCGGCGTGCTCGGCTCCACCCTCGGCCTGCTGGCCGGGATCGGTCTGGCCATGGGCCTGATCCAGCTGATGAAGGCCGCCGGGATGAACCTCTCGTCGGCCGAGCTGGAGATCGGCGCCAGCGTGCCGATCGCCTCGTACCTGGTCGGCGTGGTGATCACCGTGCTGGCCGCCTGGATCCCGGCCCGCCGGGCCTCCAAGATCTCCCCGATGGCCGCCCTGCGCGACCACGGCACTCCCGCCGAGCCCAAGGCCAACCGGATCCGGGCCGCGATCGGCATCGTGCTCACCGCCGGCGGCGCCGCCCTGCTGGGCGCGGCCTCGGGCGCCTCCTCGGCCGGGACCGGGGGCATGCTGCTCGGCGGCGGCGTGGTGCTGACCCTGGTCGGCCTGGTGGTGGTCGGCCCGCTGCTCTCCACCTTCGTGGTCCGGGTGCTCGGTGCGGTGCTGCCCGCCCTGTTCGGCCCGTCCGGCAAGCTGGCCCAGCGCAACGCCACCCGCAACCCGCGCCGCACCGGTGCCACCGCCGCCGCGCTGATGATCGGCCTCGCGCTGGTCACCGGGGCCTCGGTGGTCACCTCCTCGATGGTCACCTCGGCCAACGACCAGCTCGACAGCTCGGTCGGCGCCGACTACATCGTGGCCGGCCAGGCCGCGGAGCTCACCCCGGCCATGGTCCAGGCGATCGAGAAGACGCCTGGGCTCAAGGAGCTGACGCTCCAGAAGAACGTCGAGGCCAAGCTCACCACTCCCGACGGCAAGCGGACCAGCGAGCACCTGGCCGCGGCCTCGTCCTCCTTCATCAGGAACTTCAAGTTCGAGGCCAAGGCCGGTACCCCCGAGGCGGGCTTCGCCCCCGGCGGGGTCGTGGTCGGCGAGGACTTCGCCAAGGAGCGCGGCCTCTCGATCGGTTCGAAGATCGCCGCGGACTACGGCCAGGGCCACACCCAGGAGCTCACCGTCGGCCTGATCGCCAAGGGCGGCAACGACATCCTGTCCGGCATCTTCCTCAACACCGAGACCGTCGCCAAGGTGATCCCGGCCGCCGAACTCCCCGCGGACCGGATGGCCTTCGCCAAGGCCGCCGACGGCGTCGACCCGGCGAAGTCGCTGGCCGCGCTGCAGGACTCCCTCAAGGAGTACCCGCAGCTGACCATCACCGACAAGGCCGGCTACAAGGACCTCGTGCAGAGCCAGGTCAACACCCTGCTCTACATGGTCTACGGCCTGCTCGGCCTGGCCATCGTGGTCGCGGTGCTGGGTGTGGTGAACACCCTCGCCCTCTCGGTGGTCGAGCGCACCCGGGAGATCGGTCTGCTCCGCGCCATCGGCCTGTCGCGCCGTCAGCTCCGCCGGATGATCCGCCTGGAGTCCGTGGTGATCGCCGTCTTCGGCGCCCTCCTCGGCACCGGCCTCGGCCTCGGCTGGGGCGTCACCTCCCAGCAGGTGCTGGCCGGTCAGGGCCTCAACCTGCTGGACGTCCCGGTCGGCACCATCATCGGCATCCTGATCGCCTCGGCGGTCATCGGTCTGCTGGCCGCGCTCTTCCCGGCCTTCCGGGCCGGGCGGATGAACGTCCTGGCGGCCATCGCCACCGACTGACCGGATGTCAGGAACGACTGAGGGGCCGCCACGGGGGTGCGGCCCCTCGGTCGTTCCGCCGTTCCGTCGCTCAGTTCAGCGCGTCGCCGAAGAGGAAGTTGCCGACGTGGTCCGGGTCGGTGGAGGTGTAGAAGCCGCGGAAGGCCGAGAGCACCTCGGCCTCCGAGAGCACCCCGTCCCGGTCGGTGTCCAGCTTCTCGAAGGCGAACCGGGCGGCCGGCTCGCTCGACCCGAAGGCCCGCTGGAAGTCCCAGAACTCCGCCGCCGAGATCCGGCCGTCGCCGTCCCGGTCCATCAGCCGGAACACCGCGTGGGCGGCCGGGGCGAGCACGTCGTCGAAGGCCCCCGGCGCCTGCGCCAGCAGCCGCATCCCGGCCCGGTACTCGTGCTCCTGGATCTTCTGGTCCTTGTTGGTGTCCAGGTCCGCCACCAATGCCTTCCACCACCCCTGAGCCGCCGTCAGCATCGCCGTCGCGTCCGGGGAGTCGAAGGCCACCCCGGACGCCCCGATCATCCGCGAGGCCAGGCCCAGCACGTCCGTCGCGTCGATCACCCCGTCCTTGTCCAGGTCGGCCTGCCCGAAGCAGAGGTCGATCTTCCGGTCCAGCAGGTCCCGGCTGGCGGCGACGGTCATGACGGTTCCTCGTTCCCTGGGCGCTCAGTGCCCGGCGAGCCTAGGGAGCCCGCCACACCCCGTGCAACAGGCGGCGCCACGTACGCGTGATTGGGAATCTGATCGCACCGGTGCCGCACCCCGTGACACCATCGCCGCCATGCACCACCCCGCACCGCCCCTGCCCGACGCACCGCCGCTCACCCCCGAGGCCGCCGCCCGCTGGCGTGCCGCCCATCCCGTCCACCGCTGGGACTCCCGCCGCCTCGCCTGGCTCCCGCTCGCGCTGCTCGTCCTGGTCGCCGTCGGACCCCACGGTGCCGAACTGCCCGACGCACCGCACTGGTACGACTCGGCGGACGCGGTGCTCGCCGCCCTGCTGCTCCAGGCCCTGGCCCTGACGGCCCGTCCGCGCGGGCTCCCGCTCGCGGCGTACGCCCTGCTCCCGCTGCTCTGGTACGCCCCCGGCGCCCCGGACGGGCCGGTCCGCTGGATCCTATTGCTCACCGAGGCGGCGCTGGCCGCACTGCTGACCGTCGCCGCCCTCGGCCGCCGCCGGGCCCCTCGGCAGCTGGCCACCCTGATGGGCCCCGAGGTCCCGTACCCCTGGACCCTGGCCGGGCAGCCCTCGCCGTTCGCCGATACCAGCTCCCCTCCCCTCGGACGCCTGGTCTTCGGCGCGGTCCTGCTGGTCGGCGCGGCGGTGCTCCAACTCGCCGTCCCCGCCCTGCTGGTGGTGACCACCGGCCTGGCCGGGCTCGGCTTCGTCTCGCTGGCCTCGGCCGCGAAGGCGACTCGCCTCCGGCACTCGCTGGTCCACCGCACCGGGGCACCGGCCCTGCGCGTCCTCTTCCAGCCGGGATACGGCCCCCAGGCCGGCCCGCTCTCCGGCGACCCCCTCTGGGAACTGACGCTCCATGAGGAGCACCCCTGGACGGACGGCCGCTGGCGGACCTGGCCCGACTCCCTGACCATCGAGACTCCCGGCCCGGAGGACGAGGACGACGAGGACTGCGACTGCGACGAGCGGCAGGACTACGGCCCACCCCGGCCCGCCCTCCTCTACCAGGGCCCGGACACCCGCCACGCCCAGCTCCTGGTCACCTCCCGCCCCACCCCCGAGGGCCCCGCACACTGGGTATCCCTCGCCACCCCCGAGGTCCGCCCGGGCCGCACCTGGTCCGACTAGGCTGGCGACCATGAATCCCGAGCACTACGCGCTCCTGGAAGAGGCTCGCCGGAGCCTGCCCGACGGATTCAAGGTCGAGCTCTCCGGCGACACCATCGTCATGATGGTGAGCCCGTCCGGCATCCACCAGCGCAACCTGCTGACGGTCCGTCGGCAGTTCGACGCCCACACGCCGGACGGCCTGCTGCCCAGCGAGAACACCGACCTGGTCTCGCCGAACGTCGGCAAGAGCCGCAACCCGGACTTGACCTACCTGCCCGACGAGGCACTGGCCACCACCGACAACCGGGTGCCCGCCGAGCTCGCCGCCATCGCCGTCGAGCTGGTCTCGCCGTCCAATCCCGAGAACGACTGGGTCGGCAAGGTCCGCGACTACCCGCTGATGGGCATCCCGCTCTACCTCCTGGTCGACGCCCGCCAGAAGACCGTCACCCTGTTCAGCCGCCCCGACGGGACGCGCTACCACCGGCGGGAGGACGTCGACTTCGGCGAGACGCTGTGGCTGCCGGAGCCGTTCGGCTTCGAGCTGGACAGCACCGGGCTGCTGCCGTACTGACGGCGGGTCAGTCCGGGGTGCCTCGCCGGAGGGCTCCCAGGTAGACGCCCGCGATGATCAGGGGGGTGCCGAGGAGGAGGGCGGTGGTGAGGGGTTCGTCGTCGAGCCAGGCGGAGAGGACGATCGTCACCACCGGGATCAGGACGAAGACGTACGCCGCGCGGGCCGCGCCCCAGCCCTTGATGACCAGCAGGTAGAGGACGAAGGTCAGCACCGAGCCGATCAGGACCAGGTAGCCGACGGCCCACCAGGTCGCGGGGCGGGTGGGGAGGGCCCAGGTGTCGCCGGCCAGGCGGGAGGCGGGGAAGAGGACGGCGGCCGCGGCGGTCATGCCGATGGCGTTGGTGGTGACGGGGTGGAGCGGGGGGAGGCGGTCGGCGAGGACGGCGGCCTCGGAGAAGCAGAGGACGGCGCCGAGGATCGCGAGCAGGGAGAGGACCGGGACGGCCCGGGCCAGCGAGGCCTGGGAGACCACCGCGACCCCGGCCGCCGCGCAGAGGGTGCCGAGTACCGCACGCCCGCTCAGCCGCTCCCGCCCCTGGGCGGCGGCCAGCAGCAGGGTGACCAGCGGGACCAGGGCCAGCACGGTCTGCCCCAGTCCGGCGTGGATCCGCTGGAGCGCGTAGTAGGCGAGCCCGAAGGTGACGCCGAAGTTGAGCACTCCGAACAGGGCCGCCCCGGCCAGCGCCCGCCCGCGCGGGAGCGGCAGCCGCATCACCGCCATCACGGCCAGCAGCACCACCGCCGCCGCCCCGAACCGGACCGCCGCTCCCCAGAGCGGGTCCAGCTCCCGGTTGCTGAACCGGATGCCCACCGCGTTCCCGCCGGCGAACACGAAGCACCCCACGAAGCAGAGGAGCGGCACCCGCTCGGCAACACGCACCTGCCCACGCTAGGCCCGCCGGGTACGCCGCGGGTCGGGGCCACGCCGAGGCGGCCCCGACCTCCCGGGGGTTACTTGGCCTGGCTGGCGGTGATGTCCTTGGCGCTGGTCGCACCACCGGTGATCTCGCTCCAGTTGGAGACCGCGTTCGCGCCCAACGTGAAGTCGGCACCGTAGGCCCGGCCCTGAGCGATGCCGTAGAAGTGCACCGTCCTGCCGTCCGGCGTCGTGGTCGCCGCGACACTGTCGATCGCCGAACCCGCCCGCTGGGTCCAGGCGGCGTCGAAGTGACCCTGGTCGAAGTTGCCGTACTGGGTGTGGAAGGAACCACCGTAACCGGCGACCGCCAGCACCACGTTGTTGCCGTCCGCCGTCGCCGCGATGTCACGCACGTCCGTCGCCCCGCCCGGGATCTCCGACCACTCCGCCGTCGAGTTGCTGCTCAACGTGAAGTCCGAACCGAACACCCGCCCACCCGCGACACCGTAGAACCGCACCGTCCCACCGTTCTTGGAGGTGACCGAGGTGATGTTGGTCAGCCCCGAACCCGAACGCCGCACCCAGTCCGCGTCGAACCGGCCCAGGTCGTAGTTGCCGAACTGGGTGAAGAACGAACCGTCCCCACCCGCGATCCCCAGGATCACGTTGGCACCACTGGTGGAGGCCGTGATGTCCCGAACGCCCGTCGCACCACCGGGAATCTCCGCCCAAGCGGTCCAGGAGTTGCCCGGGTTCAGGTCCCGGCCATACACCCGCCCACCCGCCACCGCGTAGAAGTGCGTCACGTCCCCGACCGTCACCGACGTCACCTTCGACAGCGAAACACCGCCCACACCCGTCCAGCTCGGGTTGAACCGCCCCGCCGCGTAGTTCCCGTACTGGCTGTAGAGCGCACCGTCACCACCCACAAGACCCACCTGCACGTTCACCGGCGAGGTCACCGGCGGGGTGGCCGGGTACGGGTCGACGCCGTCGTTGGTCAGCCCGACCTGCTGGGAGCAGACGGGCCACTGGCCCGGGCCGGCCGCGCGCAGCAGCTTCTCGGCTATCCGGATCTGCTGCTCCTTGGTGGCCAGGTCGGCCCGGGCCGCGTAGGCGGTGCCGCCCTGGGCCACCCAGGTGCTCTGCGAGAACTGCAGGCCGCCGAAGTACGTGTTGCCCGTGTTGGCGGCCCAGTTGCCGGTGCTCTCGCACTGGGCCATCTTGTCCCACATCGCCACCGAGGCAGCCTGGGCGCTCCCGGCGGTCCCGGCCGTGGCCAGCCCGGCCAGGGTGGCGGCGGCGAGCATCAGGGCGGAGGTGCGGTGCTTGACCATGACGGTTCCTCAACTACTGGGGCGGAAGGGCGACATGGGTAAGCATCTCCGCAGGTCAGACCGGGCAGAAGAGCTCCCGGCTGGACCGAAACGGCCCCGGCCGGAAGCGTCCAGCGGCGACCGCCCGGGGCCGGCCGCCACCCGGGAACGCCGAAGGGCCCCGCCGGTCTCCCGACGGGGCCCTTCGCGCAAGGCGCCTGACGTTACGGCAGGTTGCGCGACATCACGATGCGCTGGATCTGGTTGGTGCCCTCGTAGATCTGGGTGATCTTGGCGTCGCGCATCATGCGCTCCAGCGGGTAGTCCCGGGTGTAGCCGTAGCCGCCGAGCAGCTGGACGGCGTCCACGGTGATCTCCATCGCCACGTCCGAGGCGAAGCACTTGGCGGCCGCGCCGAAGAAGGTGAGGTCGGAGTCGATCCGCTGCGACTTGGCGGCGGCGGCGTAGGTGAGCTGACGCGCGGCCTCCAGCTTCATCGCCATGTCGGCCAGCATGAACTGGACGCCCTGGAAGTCGCCGATCGGCTTGCCGAACTGCTTGCGCTCCTGGACGTAGCCCTTGGCGTAGTCCAGCGCGCCCTGGGCGATGCCGATCGCCTGGGCGGCGATGGTGACCCGGGTGTGGTCCAGGGTCTTCATCGCGGTGGCGAAGCCGGTGCCCTCGGCGCCGATCATGCGGTCGGCCGGGATCCGCACGTTGTCGAAGTAGACCTCGCGGGTCGGCGAACCCTTGATGCCGAGCTTCTTCTCCGGGGCGCCGAAGGAGACGCCCTCGTCGCTCTTCTCGACCACGAACGCCGAGATGCCCTTGGAGCGCTTCTCGGGGTCGGTCACCGCGAGCACGGTGTAGTACTCGGAGACGCCCGCGTTGGTGATCCAGCGCTTCACGCCGTTCAGCACCCAGAAGTCGCCGTCGCGCACCGCGCGGGTCTTCATGCCCGCCGCGTCCGAACCGGCGTCCGGCTCGGAGAGGCAGTAGGAGAACATGCCCTCGCCCCGGGCCAGCGCGCCCAGGTACTTGGCCTTCAGCTCCTCGGAGCCGGAGAGCTGCACCGGCAGCGAGCCGAGCTTGTTGACCGCCGGGATCAGCGAGGAGGACGCGCAGACCCGCGCGATCTCCTCGATCACGATGACGGTGGCCAGCGCGTCCGCGCCGGCGCCGCCGTACTCCTCGGGGACGTGCACCGCGTGCAGGTCGTTGGCCTGGAGCGCGTCCAGCGCCTCCTGCGGGAAGCGGCCCTGCTCGTCCACCTCGGCCGCGTACGGGGCGATCTTCGCCTCCGCGAGCGACCGCACCGCCTCACGGAGCATCTCGTGCTCCTCGCTGAGCCGGAAGAGGTCGAAATCCGCCCCGGAGTTGCCCGCCATGTGCCTCGCCCCTTGAACTCGGACCACGTTAATTACCGTTAAGTAAGCGTAATTCTAGGCTCGCGCCCTGCCTACCCCGTACGTGACATGCGCGACACCGTTCTCACCGGACTACGTCACCGAGCTCCCCGGAGCCGGGATGCTCGGCCAGGTACTCCGCCATCCGGTCGTTGCGCATCGCCTCCCAGAGCGGTTCGGCGGCCCGCCGGTCCAGGTAGACCACCGACTGGCCGCCCTCGTCGCCGAAGCCGCCGAAGGGGGCGTTCATGAAGCGGACCCCGTCCCCGCGCAGGCCGCGCATGCTCCAGGCCAGCTCGTAGAGGTCGGAGTTGGAGAGCCGGTCGTCCACGCTGACCACCTCGCCGACCGCACCGAGCAGGCCGCGCAGCTTGCCCGGGTTGCCGAGGGTGCCGGACTCCAGGGTCTGCTGCATCAGCGCGCGCAGGAAGTACTGCTGACGGCGCGTCCGGTCCAGGTCGCCGCCGGGCAGGCCGTAGCGCTCGCGGACGTAGAGCAGGGCGGTGGCCCCGTCCATGTGGTGGGTGCCGGCGTCCCACTGGCGGGCCTCGCCCTTGCCCTCGATGGTCTGCGGAATGGTGATGTCCACCCCGCCGACGGCGTCGGTGAGCGAGCGGAAGCCGTTCCAGTCGATCACCGCGAGGTGGTCGATCCGGATGCCGGTGAGGTTCTGGATGGTCTCCACCATCAGGGCCGGGCCGCCGTACGCGTAGGCCGCGTTGAGCTTGGCCTTGCCGTGGCCGGGGACGTCCACCCAGGTGTCGCGGGCCAGCGAGACCAGCGAGGCGCCCTTCCGGTCGGCCGAGACGTGCAGCAGCATCATGGTGTCGCTGCGGGCCGCGCCCGCCTTCCAGACCGGCGCCTTGGCCTTGGCCGTGGGGTCGGTGCGGGCGTCCAGGCCGACCAGCAGGAAGGTCTGGCCGCTGTTCGGCACCGGCTTCGGCTGGGCGGATTCGGCCACCGTCGGGAAGGCGCCGGGGATCCGGGCCACCGAGGAGGCGTAGTGCTCGGCGGTCCAGTAGACCGTGCCCGTGCAACCGCCGACCACCAGCAACAGCGCGACCAGGGTGATCAGCAGCAACCGCCGGCCGCGGCGCCGCCGGGGCTTCGCGGGCGGCCGGTCCGCGGCCTCGTCGGCGTCGTCGAAGATGCTCAGCCCGGCCGGGTCCGGCCCGTTCTCGGTGGTCATGCGGGCATTCTGGCGGCGGGCCCGGGGTGGCCGGAACGGAACGGTCTGGACTAGGGCGAACTCGTTACACGGCCTCCTGGCGAGCGACTAGCATCGGGGACTGTCCAGCGCCCGCGCAGCACGACCAAAGGGGACCCGCGTGACCCTCCGCATCACGGTGATCGGCACCGGATACCTCGGCGCGACGCACGCCGCCTGCATGGCGGAGCTCGGCTTCGAGGTGCTCGGCCTGGACATCGACCCGGAGAAGATCGCCATGCTGGCGGCCGGCCAGGTGCCGATGTACGAGCCCGGCCTGGCCGAGCTGCTCGTCAAGCACGTGCCCGGGCACCCCGGCTCCACCGGGCGGCTGCGCTTCACCACCTCCTACGAGGAGGTCGCCGAGTTCGGCGACGTGCACTTCATCTGCACCAACACCCCCCAGCGCAAGGGCGAGTTCGCGGCCGACATGTCCTACGTGGACGCCGCGATGGACGCGCTGGCCCCGCTGCTGACCCGCCCCGTGCTGGTGGTCGGCAAGTCCACCGTCCCGGTGGGCAGCGCCGGCCGACTGGCCGTCAGGCTGGCCGAGCTGGCCCCGGTCGGCGAGGGCGCCGAGCTGGCCTGGAACCCGGAGTTCCTGCGCGAGGGCTACGCCGTCGGCGACACCCTGCACCCGGACCGGCTGGTGGTCGGCGTGCGCAGCGAGCGGGCCGAGCAGCTGCTGCGCGAGGTCTACGCGACCCCGATCGCGGAGGGCGTGCCCTTCGTGGTCACCGACTTCGCCACCTCCGAGCTGGTCAAGGCGGCCGCCAACTCCTTCCTGGCCACCAAGATCTCCTTCATCAACGCGATGGCCGAGGTCTGCGAGAGCGCCGGCGCCGACGTGGTGCAGCTCAGCAAGGCGCTCTCCTTCGACGAGCGGATCGGCGGCAAGTTCCTCAACGCCGGGGTCGGCTTCGGCGGCGGCTGCCTGCCCAAGGACATCCGGGCCTTCATGGCCCGGGCCGGGGAGCTCGGCGCCGACCAGGCGCTCACCTTCCTGCGCGAGGTGGACTCGATCAACATGCGGCGCCGCTCCCGGATGGTGGAGCTGGCCCGCGAGCAGGTCGGCGGCGGCTTCCTGGGCCGCCGGGTGGCCGTGCTCGGCGCCGCCTTCAAGCCCAACTCGGACGACATCCGGGACTCCCCCGCGCTGAACGTCGCGGCCCAGATCCAGCTCCAGGGCGCCCAGGTCACCGTCTACGACCCCAAGGCCATGGACAACGCCCGGAAGATGTTCCCCGGCATCACCTACGCCGACTCGGTGCTGGAGGCCGTCGAAGGCGCCCACGTGGTGCTCCACCTGACGGAGTGGCAGGAGTTCCGCGAGCTCGACCCGGAGGAGGTCGGCGCGGTGGTCGCCGAGCGCCGGCTGGTCGACGGGCGCAACGTGCTGGACGGCGCGCGCTGGCGCGCGGCCGGCTGGACCTACCGCGCGATGGGCCGCCCGACCGTGGAATAGCCCTCCGGGCGGGCGGGGTTGCAGCCGGTATGAGCGTGGAACCGGTGGTGCGGAAGATCCTGACCGAGAGCGGCGACACCTGGGCGGTCGTCGGGCTCTCCAACAACACGGCACGGGCCGCCTACGGCGTGGCCCGAGTGCTGCAGCGCGCGGGCAAGCGGATCGTCCCCGTGCACCCGAAGGCCGAGACGGTGCTCGGCGAGCAGGGCTACGCCTCGCTCGCCGAGATCCCCTTCGACGTGGACGTGGTGGACGTCTTCGTGAACTCCTCGCTGGCCGGCGCGGTCGCCGACCAGGCGGTGGCCAAGGGCGCCAAGGCGGTCTGGTTCCAGCTGGACGTCATCGACCGCGAGGCCTACGCCAGGACGACGCAGGCCGGTGTCGACATGGTGATGGACCGCTGCCCGGCGATCGAGCTGCCGCGGCTCTAGTCCTGGGTGACGGCCCGGAGGTGGGCGAGGACCAGGGGGTCGATGCGGCCGGGGACGAGGCGGGCCTCCAGGTTCTCGACGCCCGCCCACTGGTCGAGGGTGGTGTAGCCGGTGGTGGCGACCAAGGTGGCCACCTCGGCGGCGAGTTCACCGGTGAGGTCGAGCAGGGCGGCCGGGTCCGGGGTGCCGAAGAGGGTGTCGTGGATGGTCAGCAGGCGGCGCAGTTCGGTGACCGGGGCCGGGTGGTCGTCCACCCGCAGGTCGTGCGAGATGCCGCCCGGGGCGCCCAGGCCGGCGCCGTCCTCGGCGATCCAGAGTGCGGCGCTCTGCCGGCCCCGGCTGTCGCCGCCCGCCTCGTCACCGGCCGCCAGGGTGGCCACCAGGCGCTCGGCGAACGGGAGTTCGGCACCGGCCAGCCACGTGCGCTCCATCGCCTCGACCACCTCGGGCCCGGTCAGGATGTTGCCCTGGATCGCGTAGCCCGGGCCGCTCGCGCCGCCCGCCCAGTCGAGGCACTCCGCGCCGGTGTACGTCGCGCCGTCGCCCTCCGGGCCGACCACGCCGAGCTGACGGTGCGCCCGCTCCGGGTCGGCGGCGGTCAGCCCGGCCACCACGTCCGCCGGGGCGACGCCGGTGCGCAGCAGGGCCAGGCCCTGCGGGCGGTAGGCCAGGTTGGCCAGCGCCTGGGTGGCCAGCGCCCCGACGCCGGCCTCGGCCGCCGGGACGGCGGCGCCGACGCCGAGGAACTTGCTGGCCACCGCGATGCCGTAGGCGTCGCCGGAGCGGGCCACCACAGAGAAGGTCATGGGCACGGACCCTAATCGGGGCGGGTTCGCCGCGTCCATGCCCTGAGACTCCGTCAGGCCCGTCGGCAAGATCCGGCAAGGACCACCCCGGGTTGCGCCCCGCAGGGGCGCGAGGAACTGCGCGCGGGGGAACGGCAGCAGGTGCAACTGGCTCGCCTGCCCCGACCTAGCACTGGGCCGCCTTCCGATTCGCGCAGTTCCTCGCGTCCCTGGGGTGACCACCTGCCGATCAACTCGCGCCCCTGGGGTCGCTGCCTGCCGGGCGGCGTCAGGAGCGCTTGCCGTCCAGGGCGTCGATGGTGGCGATGGAGGGGCGGCGCTCCTTCTGGAGCCGGGCGGCCACCGTCTCGGCGTCGCGGAGGACCCGGACGGCGTTGTGCCAGGTGAGCTTGGAGAGGTCGGCCTCGG
This sequence comes from Kitasatospora sp. NPDC004289, assembly GCF_053602875.1. Taxonomy (NCBI): domain Bacteria; kingdom Bacillati; phylum Actinomycetota; class Actinomycetes; order Kitasatosporales; family Streptomycetaceae; genus Kitasatospora; species Kitasatospora sp. NPDC004289. Next base: position 42,768 of record NZ_JBSGEL010000018.1, read on the forward strand.
ACCAGCCGCGGCCGAGGAGTTCGGCGATCAGGTTGGGGTAACCGGAGACGTCGTCCAGGCCGGCCGGGGTGAAGGCGGTGCCGTCGAAGTCACCGCCGATGCCGACGTGGTCGACGCCCGCCACCTCGCGCATGTGGTCGAGGTGATCGGCGACGGTGGCGGCGGTGGCCACCGGCCGGGGGTTCGCGGCCTCGTGGGCGTGCTGGACGGCCATCGCCTCGGGGGTGGTCTCCAGCGGGTGGAAGCCGTGCGCCTGCATGTTGGCGTCGGCCGCCTTGGTCCACTCGATGGCGGCGGGCAGGATGAACTTGGGCACGAAGGTGACCATCGCGAGGCCGCCGTTGGCCGGGAGCTGGGCCAGCACGTCGTCCGGGACGTTGCGCGGGTGGTCGCAGACCGCGCGGGCGGAGGAGTGCGAGAAGACCACCGGCGCCTCGGAGACCCGCAGCGCGTCCCGCATGGTGCCGGGCGAGACGTGCGAGAGGTCGACCAGCATGCCGAGGCGGTTCATCTCCCGGACCACCTCCTCGCCGAAGGCGGACAGGCCGCCGAGCACCGGCTCGTCGGTGGCCGAGTCGGCCCACGGCACGTTGTCGTTGTGGGTGAGCGTCATGTACCGCACGCCCAGCTGGTGCAGGGCCCGCAGGGTGGCCAGCGAGCAGTCGATGGAGTGCCCGCCCTCGGCGCCCATCAGCGAGGCGATCCGGCCCTCGGCCCGGGCCGCCTCCATCTCGTCCGCGGTGAGCGCGAGGCGGAACACCTCGGGGTGGCGGGCCGTCATCTCCCGGACGAAGTCGACCTGCTCCAGGGTGGCGCTCACCGCGTGGTCCCCCGCGAAGTCCGACCGCACGTAGACCGACCAGAACTGCGCGCCGACCCCGCCGCCGCGCAGGCGGGCGAAGTCGGTGTGCAGGCGGCCGCTCTGGTCGGCCGTCAGGTCGATGGCGTCGAGGTCGTAGCCGGCCTGGGCGCGCATCGCCCAGGGCAGGTCGTTGTGACCGTCCACCACAGGGGCGGTGCGGAGGAGGGCTCGGGCGCGGTCCACCAGCTCAGAAGTCATACGAACATTTCTACTCCTTCTGTTAACCGGAGGTTAGGTCTTGCGCCCGGCCCTGTCCCCGGGTTCCGGGGCGGGGGAGCCTTCCAGGCACGGCGGCCCCACCCGGCCGCGCCCGTCCGTTCCGGGAGGTCCTCGTGAGCTCAGCCCGTACACCGTGGAAGGCCGTGCTCGGCGGCTCGGTCGGCAACCTGGTGGAGTGGTACGACTGGTTCGTCTACGCCAGCTTCGCCACCTACTTCGCCGCCGCGTTCTTCCCGCACGGCAACCCGACCGCCCAACTCCTCAACACCGCCGGGATCTTCGCGGTGGGCTTCTTCATGCGCCCGGTCGGCGGCTGGCTGCTCGGCCGCTACGCCGACCGGCGCGGGCGGAAGGCGGCGCTCACCCTGACCGTCACCATGATGTCGGCCAGCGCCCTGCTGATCGCCGTGGCGCCGACGTACGCGCAGGTCGGCTACGCCGGGGCGGTGGTGCTGCTGATCGCCCGGCTGCTGCAGGGGCTCTCGGTCGGCGGGGAGTACGCGGCCAGCGCGACGTACCTGACGGAGGCCTCGGTGCCGAAGCGGCGCGGGTTCGTCTCCAGCTTCCAGTACGTCTCGATGACCTTCGGTCAGCTGATCGGGCTGGGGCTGCAGATCGTGCTCCAGCGGACCATGAGCACCGAGGACCTGCACTCCTGGGGGTGGCGGATCCCCTTCGTGGTCGGGGCGGTCGGCGCGGCGGTGGTCTTCTGGCTGCGGCGCAACCTGCCGGAGACCGAGGCGTACGAGGCGGCGGAGGGGGCCGACGGGCGCGGCACGCTGCGCCGGCTGCTGGACCACAAGCGGGAGTTCGTCCTGGTAGTGGCGCTCACCATGGGCGGCACGGTGGCGTACTACACCTACACGACGTACCTCACGAAGTACCTGTCGAACACGGTGGGGCTGAGCAAGAGCGACGCGGCGCTGGTCAGCTTCTGCGCGCTGACCGTCTTCATGCTGCTCCAGCCACTGGCCGGGGCGCTCTCCGACCGGATCGGGCGGCGGCCGCTGCTGATCGCCTTCGGGATCGGGGCGACCTTCGGGACGGTGCCGCTGATGACCACGCTCTCGCACGCGGGCGGCTTCGGCGAGGCCCTGCTGCTGGCGCTGGCCGCGCTGGTCATCGTCACCGGGTACACCTCGATCAACGCGGTGGTGAAGGCCGAGCTCTTCCCGACCCAGGTCCGGGCGCTCGGGGTGGCGCTGCCGTACGCGCTGGCCAACGCGCTGTTCGGGGGGACGGCGGAGTACGTGGCCCTCTGGTTCAAGGACCAGGGGATCGAGTCCGGGTACTACTGGTACGTCTCGGGGCTCGCGGCGGTCTCACTGGTGGTCTACCTGACGATGCGTGAGACCCGCGGCGCGGCGCTCACGGTGGAGGCCGCCCCGGCCGAGCCGGTGCGCGTCTAGGGTGTGGGCCCATGCGGGTGCTCTTGGTCGAGGACGACGACCGGCTGGCGGCTGCGCTGATCCCGGCGCTGGCCCGGCACGGCCATCAGGTGGTGCGGGCGGCCCGGGCGGACGACGCGCTGCGGCTCAAGGACACCTGCGAGTTCGTGCTCCTCGACCTCGGGCTGCCCGACCTGGACGGGCTGGAGGCGCTGCGGCGGCTGCGGCGGGTCTCCTCGGTGCCGGTGATCGTGCTGACCGCGCGGTCGGAGGAGCGGGACGTGCTGCGCGGCCTGCGGTCCGGGGCCGACGACTACCTGGTGAAGCCGTTCCGCACGGCGGAGCTGGCGGCCCGGATGGCGGCGGTGGTGCGGCGCGGCAGCCGCCCGCTGGCCGCCACCGGGTCGGTGGTGGAGGTCGGCGACGTACGGATCGACCTGACGGCCCGTCGGGTCCTGGTGGCCGGGGCGGAGGTCACGCTCACCCGGCGGGAGTTCGACGTGCTCGCCGTGCTGGCCAGGGAGCCGGGGGTGGTCCGCAGCCGTGAGGAGATCCTCGACGAACTCTGGGGCGACGTGCAGCTGTCGGCCTCCCGCTCGCTCGACGTCCACGTGGCCGGCCTCCGCGCCAAGACCGGACGGCCGTACCTGATCCAGACCCTCCGCGCCACCGGCTACCGCCTGGCCACCGCCTGATGCAGCGTCGACTGCTGTTGCTCCAGGGGCTGCTGATCGTCTGTCTGGTGGCGGCGCTGGCGGTGCCGCTGGGGTACGCGTACGCCTCGCACCGGACGGGGCAGTTGCTGTTGGCGCGGCGGGCGGACGCGACGCGGTTCGCGGAGCTGGCGGACCGGGCGCTGCGGGAGGGCGGGCCTTCGGGGGTGGGGGCGGAGGTCGACCGGTACGCGGAGCTGTACGGGACGGCGGTGGAGGTGCGGGACCGGGACGGGGTGCTGATCGCGGGGCGGCCGGTCGGCGGCGGGGCCGCGCTGCGGCGGGCGCTGTCGGGGCGGACCACGGCGGAGCTGCCGCTGCTGACGCCGGGCGGACCGGAGACGGTGCTGGTGGCGGAGCCGGCCGGGCGGGACGGGCAGGTGTCGGGGGCGGTGGTGCTCCGGGTGCCGACGGCGACGGCCCGGCGGGAGGTGGCCGTCGTCTGGGGGGCGCTGGCGGTGGGGGCGGTGCTGGCACTGCTCGGGTCGCTGGCGGCGGCCCGGCGGCTGGCCGGCTGGGTGCTCCGCCCGGTGGCCGAACTCGACGCCACCACGCGGGAGATCGCCGGGGGCCGGCTCGGGGCGCGGGTCGCCACCGTCCGCGGCCCGGTGGAGCTGCGGCGGCTGGAGGAGCGGTTCAACGCCATGGCGGACGCCATCTCGGCCGCGCTGGAGCGCCAGCACGCCTTCGTCGCGGACGCCTCGCACGAGCTCCGCACCCCGCTCACCGTGCTCTCCCTCCGGCTGGAGAACCTGGAGCCGCACCTGCCCGCCGACGGGCAGCCCGAGTACGAGGAGGCGATGGCCGAACTCGACCGCCTGGCCGCCCTGTTGGAGGACCTGCTGACGCTGGCCCGGGTGGAGGCGGACGCCGGACTGCCGGAGGACGTCCCGGCGGGCGGGCTGCTCCCCCGGTTGACGGGGTGGCAGGAGGTCTACGCGGCGCAGGGGTTGGCCCTGGACGTGGCGGCGGTGGAGGAGGCCCCGCTGCCCGCCGCCGTCGGCCGGATCGCGGACATCGCGCTCGACAACGCGGCCAAGTTCGTCCCGCCCGGCGGCCGGGTGGTGGTCTCGCTGACCGCCGGGGTGCTGCGGATCGCCGACGACGGACCGGGGCTGACCGAGGAGGAGCGGGTCGCGGCCCTCGGCCGGTTCTGGCGCGCGCCCGGACGGGGCAACGTCCCGGGCAGTGGCCTGGGCCTGGCCATCGCCGCCGAACTGGCCCGCGGCTGCGGCGCCGAGCTCGTCCTGCAGCCGACCGAACCGCACGGCCTGACCGTCGAGTTGAGGACGGGTCAGTACACCGAGCGGTAGTAGGCGGCCGCGCCCGGGTGCAGCGGAACGGCGCCCGTCCCGATCGCGTAGCGCTCGTCCAGCCGGCTGCCGGGCGCGTCCGGGGCCAGCAGGTCGTCCCGGCGGCGGAACAGCACCTCGGTGACGGCGCGCACCACCCCCGCGTCCAGCCCGGCGGCGCAGAGCAGGTGGCTGGGGGTCCCGACGGTCGGGGTGGGCGCGGGCTGGCGGTAGCTGCCGGCCGGGATCGACACGCTCTCGTAGACCGGCCCGTGGGCCCGGCGCAGCTCGACCGCCGCCGCCTCCAGCCGGACCAGCCGGACGGGCGTGCGCTCGGCGAGTTCGGTGATGGCCGGGGTGGGCACCCCGCCGGACCAGAAGAAGGCGTCCAACTCCCCGGCCCGCAGCGCCGCGACGGACTCGGCGGTGCCGAGCAGCCGCACCGCGGCCCGCACCCCGGCGGCGGCCAGGGCCCGCTCGGCGACCACCGAGGTGCCGGACTCCTCGGCACCCAGCGAGACCCGCAGGCCGGTGAGCTGAGCGACCGTCAGGACCGCCGAGGCCGCGGGGACCACCAGGTGCAGGTGGTTGAGGTAGAGCCGGGCGAGGGCGGCCACCGCGACCGGCCGGGCGAAGGCGCCGCGGCCGGCCACCGCGTCGGTGGCGCTGTCCGCCAGGGCCAGGCCGAGTTCGGCGCCGCCGGTGTCGATCAGCCGGAGGTTGCGCACGCTGGCGGGGGTGGCGAGCACCTCGACGGTCAGCCCGGGGTGGGCCCGGTGGACCTCCTCGGCGAGACGTTGCCCGAAGGCCCGGTACGGCCCGCCCTCGGGCCCGGCGGCCAGCCGTAACGCACCCCGCGGCCCGGAGACGGAACAGCCCGCCGTCACCGCGGCCGCGGCTCCCAGCAGGAGCGCGCGGCGCGGGACGGCGGGCAAGGGTGGTGCTACTTGCCGAAGCCGAAGGAGGTGGAGCCCGCGACCTTGGCGCGGAGCTTCTGGCCCTTCTCGGTGGCCTGGCGGTTGAGGTCGGCCTGGAACTCGGTCATCTTCTCGGTGAGTTCCTGGTCGAAGGCGGCCAGCATCCGGACCGCCAGCAGGCCCGCGTTGCGCGCCCCGGCGATCGAGACGGTGGCGACCGGCACGCCCGCCGGCATCTGGACGATGGACATCAGGCTGTCCATGCCGTCCAGGTAGCGCAGCGGCACCGGGACGCCGATGACCGGCAGCGGGGTGACCGAGGCCAGCATGCCCGGCAGGTGGGCGGCGCCGCCGGCGCCGGCGATGATCGCCTTCAGGCCGCGGGCCCGGGCCTGCTCGCCGTAGGTGACCATCTCGCGCGGCATCCGGTGCGCGGAGACCACGTCGACCTCGTAGGGGATCTCGAACTCGTCGAGCGCCTGGGCGGCGGCCTCCATCACGGGCCAGTCGGAGTCCGAGCCCATCACGATGCCGACAAGAGGCTGGGTCATTCGGTGATCGTTCCTCGCAGGTAGGCGGCCGCGTGGCGGGCGCGCTCGCGGACGTCCTCGAGGTCGTCCCCGAAGACGTTGACGTGGCCGACCTTGCGGCCGGGCTTCACGTCCTTCCCGTACATGTGGATCCGCAGGCCGGGGTCACGGGCCATGCAGTGCAGGAAGGCGTGGTACATGTCGGGGTAGTCGCCGCCGAGCACGTTGACCATGACGGTCCACTTGGCGCGCGGGCGCGGGTCCCCGAGCGGGAGGTCGAGCACCGCGCGCAGGTGGTTCTCGAACTGCGAGGTGACGGAGCCGTCCTGGGTCCAGTGACCGGAGTTGTGCGGGCGCATCGCCAGCTCGTTGACCAGGATGCGGCCGTCCCGGGTCTGGAACAGCTCGACCGCCAGGTGGCCGGTGATGCCGAGCTCGCCGGCGATCCGCAGCGCGAGCTGCTGGGCCTCGTCGGAGAGCGCCGGGTCGAGGTCGGGGGCGGGGGCGGTCACCTCGGCGCAGACGCCGTTCTCCTGGACGCTCTCCACCACCGGGTAGGCGACGGCCTGGCCGCTGGGCGAGCGGACCACGTTGGCGGCCAGCTCGCGGACGAAGTCGACCTTCTCCTCGGCCAGCACCGGCACGCCGGCCAGGAACGGGGCGGCGGCCTCGGTCTCGTCGTCGACCACCCAGACGCCCTTGCCGTCGTAGCCGCCGCGGACGGTCTTGAGGACCACCGGGTAGCCGTCGCCCTCGTTCGCGAAGGCGGTCACGTCGGCCGGGTCGGCGACCAGGCGGTGGCGGGGGCAGGGGGCGCCGATGGAGTCCAGCTTGGCCCGCATCACGCCCTTGTCCTGGGCGTTCACCAGCGCGGACGGGTCCGGGCGGACGGCGATGCCCTCGGCCTGGAGCGCGCGCAGGTGCTCGGTCGGCACGTGCTCGTGGTCGAAGGTCACCACGTCGCAGCCGGCGGCGAAGCGGCGCAGCGTCTCCAGGTCGCGGTGGTCGCCGAGGACCACGTCGGAGACCACCTGTGAGGCGGAGTCCTGCGGGGTGTCCGCCAGGAGCTTGAACCGGATGCCTAGCGGGATGCCCGCCTGGTGCATCATCCGGGCCAGCTGGCCGCCGCCGATCACGCCCACCACTGGAAAATTCGCCTTGGCCGCAGAAGTCACGCGCCCAGGATATCCGGGCCGGTCACGGGGGTCGTACCGGCCGCCCCCGGTGCGGGGGGACGGGTGGCGACGGTGTATCAGGGGTGAGCGAGTAGCCTAGATGGCCGGGCCCGAAGCACACTGTCGGATGATGTGCATGCAGAGCGGCCTTGACCAGCCGCGCCCGCGTGCGACCTCCTCCGCAGACCCTGGAGACCCTGGATGACGAGCACCACCACTCCCAAGCCTTCGCTGGTGCAGAGGCTGGGCGGCCTCTCGATCGAGGTGATCGGTTTCGCGGTGATCGGCCTGGTGGGCTTCGTCGTGAACGGCGTGGTCTTCTGGGTCTGCCTCAAGGCGCCGGGCCTGGTCCACTCGCTGGCGGGCTTCATCGCGACCGCGGTGGCGATCGGCACCAACTACCTGGGCTACCGGTTCTGGCTGTACAAGGACCGTGACGCGGCCTCCCGCAAGCGCGAGATCACGCTCTTCCTGATCTTCAGCGGCATCGGCATGCTGATCGAGAACGGCATCCTGGCCTTCTCGGTGCACGTGCTGGACTACACCACGCCGACCCAGCAGCTGATAGCCAAGAACGTGGTCGGCCTGGTGGCCGGCACGATCTTCCGCTTCTTCTCCTACCGCACCTGGGTCTTCAAGGCGATGCCCGAGCTGGCCGAGCCGGAGACCGCCGTCGCGGCCGAGCCGGTGCTGGTGGCCGCCAAGTAGGAACGCGTCCCGGGAAGGGGCCGTCTGACCACGGGTCAGGCGGCCCCTTCCTCGTTGCGGGTGAGGAACAGCGCGAAGACCGGGGGCTGGAGCGAGAGCAGCTCCAGGCGGGCGCCGTCGGCCTCGGCGAGGTCGCGGGCGACGGCGAGGCCGATGCCGGTGGAGTTGCGGCCGCTGACGGAGCGTTCGAAGACCCGGTTGCCCAGCTCGGTGGGGACGCCCGGGCCCTCGTCCTGGACCTCGGCGACCACCGAGCGGCCGGAGGGGCGGACCCGGACGGTGACGGTGCCGGCGCCGTGCATCAGGGAGTTCTCGATCAGGGTGGCCAGCACCTGGGCGACCATGCCGGGGGTGCCGAGCACCGACACGTCCCGCAGGCCCTCGATCCGCAGGGTGCGGCCGTTGCCGCGCATGGTCGGGCTCCACTCGGCCAGCTGCTGGGCGATCACCTCGTCCAGCCGGAAGACCACGGCGGTGGGGCTGCGCGGGTCGCGCTGGTTGGTGAGCAGCCGCTGCACCACGTCGGTGAGCCGCTCCACCTGCTGGAGCGCGATGGTGGACTCCTCCTTGACCGTCTCCGGCTCCCCGGCCAGCGCGTTGATCTCCTCCAGCCGCATGGAGAGCGCGGTCAGCGGGGTGCGCAGCTGGTGCGAGGCGTCGGCGGAGAGCCGGCGCTCGGCGGTGAGCATCCGGGCGATCCGCTCGGCACTGGCGTCCAGCACCTCGGCCACCCGGTCCAGCTCGGGCACCCCGTAGCGGCGGTCGCGCGGGCGCGGGTCGCCGGAGCCGAGGCGCTCGGCGGTCTCGGCCAGGTCGGTGAGCGGGCGGGCCAGCCGCTTGGCCTGCCAGACCGCGAGGGCCACCGCCGCCTGGACGGCGAGCAGCGCCACCACGCCGAGCAGCAGCAGCATGTTGGCGATCTCGTGGTCCACCTGGTCGCGGGACTGCACCACGGTGACGGACTCGCCGTTGGCGCCGTACTCGGTGGCGCTGATCACCGGGCCCTCGGGCGCGCTGCCGGCCGAGAAGGTCTCCTGGCCGGGGACGGTGATGGAGACGTGGCCGCCCTCGGTGAGCTGGGAGGTGAACTTCTCCCCGGTGATCGGCTCGCCGGCGGCCAGCCGGCTCTCCACCAGGCCGAGCACCCGGACGGCCTGGGCGTCCACCCGGGCGTCCGCGGCGTTGACGATGTTCTGCTTCTCGACCAGGGCGATCGGGACGCAGAACACCACCACCATCACCAGCACCACGCCGAGCAGCGAGTTGATCATCCGGCGCTTCACGCGGGCCGACTCCAGATCAGTTCAGGACGCGTCAGTTCTTCTCGAAGCGGAAACCGACGCCGCGGACGGTGGAGATGTAGCGCGGGTTGGCCGCGTCGTCCCCGAGCTTCTTGCGCAGCCAGGAGATGTGCATGTCCAGGGTCTTGGTCGAGGTCCACCAGGTGGTGTCCCAGACCTGACGCATGATCTCCTCGCGGGTGACCACCCGGCCGGCGTCCCGGACCAGCACCCGGAGCAGCTCGAACTCCTTGGCGGAGAGGGTCAGCTCCTCCTCGCCCAGCCAGGCCCGGTGCGACTCGACGTCGATCTTCACGCCGTGCGCGCCGGTGGTCAGCTGGTCCACGTTGCCGCGGCGGAGCAGGGCCCGGACCCGGGCCAGCAGCTCGGCCAGGCGGAACGGCTTGGTCACGTAGTCGTCGGCCCCGGCGTCCAGGCCGACCACGGTGTCCACCTCGTCGGCGCGGGCGGTGAGCACCAGCACCGGGCAGGTGCGGCCCTCGGCGCGCAGGCGGCGGGCCACCTCCAGGCCGTCCATCTCGGGCAGGCCCAGGTCCAGCACGATCAGGTCGACGTCCTCGGTCAGCCCGGCCGCGAGGGCGCCGGGGCCCTCCTCCCGGACCAGGACCTCGTACCCCTCACGGCGCAACGCTCGGGCCAGCGGTTCGGAGATCGCCGGGTCGTCCTCGGCCAGCAGCACACAGGTCATGACGCAGATGGTAGTCCGAGCCGGACGCGGAGATCAGGGGCTCTGCCGGGGCGGCTCCGCCCGGTCGGACCAACCGCGGCCCCGCCGCCGCCCCTGACGGGCCGTCGGCTCCTACCGTGGGCAGGTCGGGGACTGTCTCTCGGGAGGTTGCGGATGGCGGGCGAGACCCAGCTGCGCGGAGGGCCGGAGCCGGTCTCGGCCTCGGGGGCCCCGCCGGAGGACGAGCACGCGTTCTTCGGGCACCCGCGCGGGCTGGCCACGCTCTTCATGACCGAGCTGTGGGAGCGCTTCAGCTTCTACGGGATGCGCTCGCTGCTGGTGCTCTTCCTGGCGCTGCCCACCGACCAGGGCGGGATCGGCCTGGACTCCGTGACGGCCGCCTCGGTCTACAGCGTCTACAACTCGCTGGTCTACATGCTGGCCATCCCCGGCGGCTGGATCGCCGACCGGCTGTGGGGCGCGCGGCGGGCGGTGCTGATCGGCGGGCTGGTGATCATGGGCGGCCACTTCTCGCTGGCGGTGCCGTTCACCGCGACCTTCTGGTGCGGGCTGCTGCTGATCGCGGTGGGCACCGGGCTGCTGAAGCCGAACGTCTCGGCCATCGTCGGGCAGCTCTACCACCCCGACGACCCGCGCCGGGACGGCGGCTTCACGGTCTTCTACATGGCGATCAACATCGGCTCGTTCTTCGCCCCGCTGGTGGTCGGCACGGTCGGACAGAACGTCAGCTGGCACCTGGGCTTCTCGCTGGCCGGGGTCGGCATGGCGCTCGGCCTGGCCCAGTACGTCTGGGGCCGGCGCCACCTCGGCCACGCCGGGGCGGCGCCCGGGCGGCCGGCCGAACCGGCGGTCCGGCGGCGGGTGCTGCGGCTGGCGGCGCTCTGGGCGGGGGCCGCGGCGGTGTTCTTCGCGGTGGACGCGGGGGCCGGGTGGTTCTCGATCGGACAGGTCGTCAACATCCTGGGGATCGTCGGGGTCGCGCTGCCCGCCTGGTACTTCACCCGGCTGCGCCGGGACCGGGAGCTGTCGGCGCTGGAGCGCAGCCGGATGTCGGCCTTCATGTGGTTCTTCATCGCGGCCGCGGTGTTCTGGATGATCTACGACCAGTCCGGCTCCACGCTGACCCAGTTCGCCACCGACGACACGAACCTGTCGGTCTTCGGCTTCCACTTCCCGTCCAGCTGGTTCCAGTCGGTGAACCCGCTCTTCATCATCCTGCTGGCGCCGGTCTTCGCCTGGCTCTGGCAGTGGCTGACGCTCCGTGACCGCAATCCGAGCGCGCCGGTGAAGTTCGCCGTGGGCCTGCTGCTGATCGGCGCCTCCTTCGGTCTGATGGGCCTGGCCGAGCTGGCCGCCTCGGGCGGGCAGAAGGTCTCGCCGTTCTGGCTGGTCGGGGTCTACTTCGTGCAGACGGTGGCCGAGTTGACGCTCTCTCCGGTCGGACTGTCGCTCACCACCAAGCTGGCCCCGGCGAAGTACGTCAGCCAGCTGCTCGGCCTGTGGTTCCTGGCCACCGCGACCGGGGACGCGGTGGCGGGGTGGACCATCCGGCTCCAGCAGGTGGTCAGCGCGGACACCTACTTCTACCTGCAGGGGGCGCTGGCGGCGGTCTGCGGGGCGGCGGTGTGGACGGCCGCCGGGCGGATCCGCGCCCTGATGGGGGCTGTGAAGTAGTTCACAGAGGGTGATCACGGGAACCGGAGCGCCGACCCACCGTTTCATCGAAGGATCCACCAGTTCACCTTGGATTCAGTTGATGTTTTCCGTTGTTAGCATGGATTCGCCACCTCTTCTTTATTCGGACATTGGGTCCATCCGACAGGTTCTCGTCTGATAGTGGGAGAAACCGCCACGTACAGTGGCCTGGTCCATCGCACGTCAGCAAGGAACCCCACTCATGGCGTCAAGCACTCTGGCCGCCGGCGCAACGTCGACCCCCACCGGCAGCGGCAAGACCTTCTTCGGGCACCCCCGCGGACTCGCCACCCTCTTCATGACCGAGATGTGGGAGCGGTTCAGCTTCTACGGGATGCGCGCCCTGCTCGTCCTCTACATGGGGGCGGAGGTCGTCGACGGCGGCCTCGGCATGAAGGCGGCGGTGGCCGGCGCGGTCTACAGCGTCTACAACGCCATGGTCTACCTGCTCGCGCTGCCCGGCGGCTGGATCGCCGACCGCTTCCTGGGCGCCCGCAAGACCGTCGCGCTCGGCGGGGCGATCATCATGGCCGGCCACTTCGCGCTGGCGCTGCCCTCCAAGGCGGTCTTCTTCGCCGGCCTGGGCCTGATCGCGATCGGCTCCGGCCTGCTCAAGGCCAACATCTCGACCATGGTCGGCCACCTCTACGACGGGCCCAACGACCCGCGCCGGGACGGCGGCTTCACCATCTTCTACATGGGCATCAACCTCGGTGCCTTCGTCGCCCCGCTGGTGATCGGCACCGTCGGCCAGAAGGTCGACTGGCACCTGGGCTTCGCGCTGGCCGGCGTCGGCATGGCGCTCGGCCTGCTCCAGTACCTGCTGGGCAGCCGTCACCTGAGCGACAAGAGCAGCGTGGTGGCCTCCCCGATGCCCGCCGCCGAGAAGCGCGCCGTGCTGCGCAAGGCCGGCTTCTGGGCCACCCTCGCGGTGGTGTTCTACGCCGTGGTCGCGATCACCGGCCACCTGACCGTCAACTGGGTCACCTGGCCGCTGTCGATCGCCGGCATCGCCATCCCGGTGGTCTACTTCTCCAAGATCCGCCGGGACAAGGACCTCACCGCGGACGAGAAGTCCAAGATGAGCGGCTACGTCTGGTTCTTCGTCGCGGCCGCGATCTTCTGGATGATCTACGACCAGTCCGGCTCCACGCTGAACCTGTTCGCCGAGAACAACACCTCGCTGAGCGTCCTCGGCTGGGACTTCCCGTCCAGCTGGTTCCAGTCGCTGAACCCGCTCTACATCATGGCGCTGGCCCCGGTCTTCGCCTGGCTCTGGGTCTGGCTGGACCGCCGCCGCCAGAACCCCTCCACCACCGCGAAGTTCGCCTTCGGCCTGCTGATGATCGGCGGCTCCTTCCTGGTGATGATGCTGGCGATGGCCGCCGCGAACGGCGGTGCCAAGGTCACCCCGCTCTGGCTGGCCACCGTCTACCTGATCCAGACCGTCGGCGAGCTCACCCTCTCCCCCGTCGGACTCTCCGTCACCACCAAGCTGGCGCCCGCCAAGTACGCCAGCCAGATGATGGGCATCTGGTTCCTCGCCGTCACGGCCGGCGACTGCACCGCCGCCGTGGTGCAGCTGCTGGTGGGTGACGCCACCGGCTCCACCTGGTACTTCGCCTCCCAGGGCCTGCTGGCCGTGCTGGCCGGCGTGGCGCTGATGACGTACCGCAAGAAGGTCAACCGGCTGATGGGCGACATCCGCTGACGCACCCCGCACGTGGGAGACCCCCGGAAGGCCGCGCGCCTCCGGGGGTCTCGTGCATCCGTGTACCCGCCTCAGACCGCGCGGACACCGTCCCGCCAGACCGCGGCGGTCAGCGGCACGCCCGGGCGGTAGGCCAGGTGGACGTGCGAGGGGGCGTCCAGCAGCAGCAGGTCGGCCCGGGCGCCCGGGGCGATCAGGCCGACGTCGGTGCGGCGCAGCGCCCGCGCGCCGCCGGCGGTGGCGGCCCAGACCGCCTGATCCGGCGTCATGCCCATCTCGCGGACCGCGACGGCGATGCAGAAGGCCATCGAACTGGTGAAGCTGGAGCCCGGGTTGCAGTCCGTCGAGAGCGCGACGGTGGCGCCCGCGTCGAGCAGGCGGCGCGCGTCCGGATAGGGGGCGCGGGTGGAGAACTCCGCGCCGGGGAGCAGGGTGGCCACCGTGTCGCCGCTCGCCAGCGCGTCCACGTCGGCGTCGGTGAGGTGGGTGCAGTGGTCGGCCGAGGCCGCGCCGAGCTCCACCGCGAGCTGCACGCCCGGGCCGTGGTTCAGCTGGTTGGCGTGCACCCGGGGGGTCAGGCCGCGGGCCATGCCGGCGGTGAGGATCTCCCGGGCCTGGTCGCCGTCGAAGGCGCCCTGCTCGCAGAAGACGTCCACCCAACGGGCGTGCGGGGCGCAGGCGTCCAGCATCTCGCCGGTGACCAGCGCCACGTAGGCGGCCGGGTCCTCCTTGAACTCGGGGGCCACCACGTGCGCGCCCAGGTAGGTGGTCTCGGTGGTGTGCTTGGCCGCGATCCGCAGGGCGCGGGCCTCGTCCTCCACGGTGAGGCCGTAGCCGGACTTGCACTCGACCGTGGTGGTGCCCTGGCGCAGCGCCTCGGTGAGGAAGCGGGTGAGGTTGGCCTCCAACTGCGCGTCGGTGGCGGCCCGGGTGGCGGCCACCGTGGTGCGGATGCCGCCGGCGGTGTAGGACTGGCCGCTCATCCGGGCGTTGAACTCGGCGGTGCGGTCCCCGGCGAAGACCAGGTGGGCGTGCGAGTCCACGAAACCGGGCAGCAGCGCCCGGCCCTCGGCGTCGACGTGCCCGTCGGCCGCGGGCGCCTCGCCGGCGGGGCCGACCCAGGCGATCCGGCCGTCCTCGATCAGCACGGCGGCATCGGTGAGCAGGCCGAGCGGGCCGCTGCCGTGGGACGGGTCGTTGGTGACGAGCGAGCCGACGTTGCCGATCAGGGTGCTCAAGTCGCTGGGCCTTTCGGGGAGTTGGGGTGAACGCCGAAAGGCGCGGGCCCGAGGGGATCAGCCCCCCTCGGACCCGCGCCGGTCAGTTTATCGCCGCAGGGCGGCGATTGTCGTGCTCAATGCACGGGGGACGTCCGGGACCAGTTGGTGCCGCCCGTCCTTGACCACGTGCCGGCCGCCGACCACCAGGTGGCGGACGTCGGCGCCCGAGGCGGCGAAGACCGCCGTCTCGGCGCCCAGCTCCGGCGGCGGCCCGGCGGTGCGGACCGAGTCCAGCGCGATCACGGTGAAGTCGGCCAACGCCCCGGCCTCGATCCGGCCGGCCTCCGGCCAGCCGAGCGAGGCGTGGCCGTCCTCGCCGCCCGCGCGCAGCAGCGCGGCGGCGGTCCAGTGGCCCCGGGTGCGGGTGCGCAGGCGCTCGTCCAGCTCCAACGCCCGGGCCTCCTCCCACGGGTCGATCACCGCGTGGCTGTCGCTGCCCAGGGTGACCGGGCAGCCCGCGCTCGCCAGCCGCCGGGCGGGGCCGATGCCGTCGGCCAGGTCCCGCTCGGTGGTCGGACACATGCAGATGGCGGTCGAGGACTCGGCGAGCAGCCGGATGTCATCGTCCGTCAGATGGGTGGCGTGCACCGCCGAGGTGCGTGGGCCGAGCACCCCGTGGTCGGCCAGCAGCCTGGTCGGCGTGACGCCGTGCGCGGCCAGGCAGGCCTCGTTCTCCGCGGTCTGCTCGGAGAGGTGCACGTGCAGCGGCGCCTGCGCCCGCTCGCCCCACTGGGCCACGGTGGCCAACTGCCCGGCCGGGACGGCCCGGACGGAGTGCACCGCGGCGCCGATCCGGGCGTGCCCGGCCGGCTTGAGCGCGTCCACCCGCTGGGCCCAGGCCTCGGCGTCGCCGTCGCTGAACCGCAGCTGCGGCGCGGTCGGCTCGGCACCGAAGCCCGAGGAGAGGTAGCAGGTGTCCAGCAGGGTGATCCGGATGCCGGCCCGGTCGGCGGCCTCGATCAGCGCGTGGCCCATCGCGTTCGGGTCGTCGTACCGGGCGCCGCCGGGCGCGTGGTGCAGGTAGTGGAACTCGCCCACCGCACTGATCCCGGCCAGCGCCATCTCGGCGTAGACGGCGGTGGCCAGCTCCAGGTAGCTGTCCGGGTCCAGCGCACCGGCGAACCGGTACATGGTGTCCCGCCAGGTCCAGAAGGTGCCCGAGCCGATCTGCACGCTGCCGCGCAGCGCGCGGTGGAAGGCGTGCGAGTGGGCGTTGGCCTGGCCCGGCAGCAGCAGCCCGGCGAGGCGGACCGCCCCGGGCGGGCAGGGCCCGCTGTCCGGGACGACCGCGCGGAACCGCCCGTCGGCCACCGTGATCAGCACGTCCCGCTCGACGGCGGGGCCGTTGTGGTTCGGCAGCCAGGCGTGCTCGGCCCAGTACGTCGTGGTCCCCTCGGTCACTGACACGCCAGGTCCTCCAGTACGTCGGCGAGCGCGGTCACCCCGGTCAGGCAGTCCGCCTCCTCGGCGTGCTCGGCCGGGGAGTGCGAGACACCGGTGGGGTTGCGCACGAACAGCATGGCGGTCGGGATCTCGGACGCCAGGATCCCGGCGTCGTGTCCGGCGCCGGTCGGCAGCACCGGGACCCCTCCGAGTCGCTTGGCCAGCCGGTCGCGCAGCGGGCCGTCGAAGTCCACCACGGGCGTGTACGACTCCCGGGTCAGCTCGACCCGGACGCCGTCCAGCCCGCCGCGCGCGTACGCCGCCTCCCGGATCTCCTCGACCAGGGCGGTCAGGGTCGCCTCGTCCGCGGCCCGGGAGTCCAGCCAGCCCCGGATCAGCGAGGCGATGGCGTTGGTGCCGTTGGGCTCCACCGCGACCTTGCCGAAGGTGGCCAACGCGCCTGCCAGTTCGGCCTTCCGGCGGGCCGTCAGCACGGTGTCGGCGAAGGTGAGCATCGGGTCCCGGCGGTCCTCGATCCGGGTGGTGCCGGCGTGGTTGGCCTCGCCGTGGAAGTCGAAGCGCCAACGGCCGTGCGGCCAGATCGCGCTGGCCACGCCGACCGGCTGGTCCGCCGTCAGGTACCGGCCCTGCTCGACGTGCAGCTCGACGAAGGCCCCGATCCGGCTCAGCCGGTCGTGGTCCGCGCCGATCTGCGCCGGGTCGTAGCCGGCCTTCTCCATCGCGTCGGGCAGCCGGACGCCGTCCGCGTCGCGCAGCTCGTACGCCTGCTCGCGGCCCAGCACCCCGGCGGTGAGCCGGGAGCCGATGCAGGCCACGCCGAACCGGGCGCCCTCCTCGTCGCCGAAGTTGACGATCGCCAGCGGCTTGCTGAACTCGGCCTTGCGGGACCGGAGTTCGTCCAGCGCCGCGAAGGAGGAGACCACCCCGAGCGGGCCGTCGTAGGCGCCGCCGTCCGGGACGGAGTCCAGGTGCGAGCCGGTGACCACCGCGCCCCCGCCCTGCAGGTCGCCCAGCCAGGCCCACTGGTTGCCGTTGCGGTCCAGCTCGTAGTGCAGGCCGCGGGAGCGGGCCTGCTGCTCGAACCAGGAGCGGCACTCGGCGTCGGCGGAGTTCCAGGCGAAGCGGCGGTAGCCGCCGGAGGAGGCGGAGCGGCCCACGGGGAGCAGCTCCGCCCACATCTCCAGGAAGGAGTCGCTCACAGCTCGCCCATGGGCACGCGAACGCCACGCTCGGCCGCGACCTCCACGGCACGGTCGTAGCCCGCGTCCACGTGGCGGATGACGCCCATGCCCGGGTCGTTGGTGAGCACCCGGCGGATCTTCTCGCCCGCCAGCGCGGTGCCGTCGGCCACCGTGACCTGGCCGGCGTGGATCGAGCGGCCGATGCCGACGCCGCCGCCGTGGTGGATGGAGACCCAGGAGGCGCCGGAGGCGACGTTCACCATGGCGTTCAGCAGCGGCCAGTCGGCGATCGCGTCCGAGCCGTCCAGCATGGCCTCGGTCTCGCGGTACGGCGAGGCCACCGAGCCGCAGTCCAGATGGTCGCGGCCGATCACGATGGGGGCGGAGAGCTCGCCGGAGGCGACCATGTCGTTGAAGCGCTCGCCGGCCTTGTCGCGCTCGCCGTAGCCCAGCCAGCAGATGCGCGCCGGGAGGCCCTGGAAGTGCACCTTCTCCTGGGCCATCTTGATCCAGCGGTGCAGCGACTCGTTCTCCGGGAAGAGGTCGAGCACGGCCTTGTCGGTCTTGTAGATGTCCTGCGCGTCGCCGGACAGCGCCGCCCAGCGGAACGGGCCCTTGCCCTCGCAGAACAGCGGGCGGATGTACGCCGGGACGAAGCCCGGGAACGCGAACGCCCGGTCGTAGCCCGCGAGCTGGGCCTCGCCGCGGATCGAATTGCCGTAGTCGAAGACCTCGGCGCCGCGGTCCTGGAAACCGACCATCGCCTCGACGTGACGGGCCATCGACTCGCGCGAGCGCTGGGTGAACTCGGCCGGCTTCTCGGCCGCGTAGCTCGCCATGTCCTCGAAGGCCACGCCGACGGGGAGGTAGCTCAGCGGGTCGTGGGCGCTGGTCTGGTCGGTGACGATGTCGATCGGCGCGTCCATCGCCAGCAGCTGCGGGAACATCTCCGCGGCGTTGCCCAGCACGCCGATCGAGAGCGGCTGCCGCTTGTCGCGGGCCTCGGTGGCCAGCTGGAGCGCGTGGTCGAGGTTCTTCGCCTCGACGTCCAGGTAGCGGTGCTCGATCCGGCGGGCGATCCGGGACGGGTCGCAGTCGATGCAGATCGCCACGCCGCCGTTCATGGTGACGGCGAGCGGCTGGGCGCCGCCCATGCCGCCGAGACCGGCGGTGAGGGTGATGGTGCCTTCGAGGGTGTTGTCGAAGCGCTTGGCCGCGACCGCGCCGAAGGTCTCGTAGGTGCCCTGGAGGATGCCCTGGGTGCCGATGTAGATCCACGAACCGGCGGTCATCTGGCCGTACATGGTGAGCCCGAGGCTCTCCAGCCGGCGGAACTCCTCCCAGTTCGCCCAGTCGCCCACCAGGTTGGAGTTGGCGATCAGCACCCGCGGCGCCCACTCGTGGGTCTGCATCACGCCGACCGGCCGGCCGGACTGGACCAGCATGGTCTCGTCCTGCTTCAGGTTCTCCAGCGTGCGCACCATCGCGTCGAAGGAGCGCCAGTCGCGGGCCGCCTTGCCGGTGCCGCCGTAGACCACCAGCTTGGACGGGTGCTCCGCCACCTCCGGGTCCAGGTTGTTCATCAGCATCCGCAGGGCGGCCTCCTGCTGCCACCCCTGCGTCGTCAGCTTCGTCCCGCGCGCTGCGCGCACCTCGCGCGGACCGCTCACCGCCTGCTGCTGCACCATGTCCCGGACTCCTTGCGGATGGATTCATTCAGTCTCTGTTCGACTGAATATATCCAATCACTCGAATGGCGGCCAGAGGCCGGGCCCGGCGATTCCGACTCGGTCAGGCCGCCTCGCCGTCGTCGCCCCAGGCGATGCCGAGGGCGGCGAGCCAGGCGCGGTCGGCCTCGTCGGGGGTCTGGGCGGGGCGGTCGGGCTGTTGGCGACGGGGGCGGGGGATGTCCTGGACCGGGCCCAGGCCGTACTTCTCGGCGGTGGTGGCGGCGGCGCCCGGTTCGATGACGCCGACGTGGACGGCGGACTCGTCGCCCGCTTCGAGGACGGTGAGGTCGGGGTCGGGCGGTTGGCGGAGGGCGATCCGGCGACCGCAGGTGGGGCAGGACCACTCGTCGGCGCCCGAGGCGAGCCGGCCGACCAGTTTCATCTCGTGGATGACGCGCATGGCTGAGCAGCACCCCCGTCCGGCCCCGGCGTGGGGCCTTGGTGACGGGATGCCCGCTGGTGGTGCGTCAGCAACCAGGTGTGACCGAGCCGTTGTTCAGGAGATGCGGGCGGGATTGGTGTAGACGTTGGCCCCCTCGCCGCGCAGGAAGCCGACCAGCGTCAGCCCCAGCTCCTCGGCCAGGTCCACCGCCAGCGAGGAGGGTGCGGAGACCGCGGCCAGCAGCGGGATCCCGGCCAGCGCCGCCTTCTGGGTGAGCTCGAAGGAGGCCCGCCCGCTGACCATCAGCAGGTGCCCCGTCAGCGGCAGCAGCCCCTCCCGCAGCGCCCAGCCCACCACCTTGTCCACCGCGTTGTGCCGCCCGACGTCCTCCCGGGCGCAGAGCAGCTCGCCCTCCGCCGTGAACAGCCCCGCCGCGTGCAGCCCACCGGTGGAGTCGAAGGCCTTCTGAGCCGCCCTCAGCTTCTCCGGCAGCCCGTACAGCACCTCCGGCGCCACCCGCAGCGGGTCCGCGGCGAGCGGCCAGCGGACGTGGGTGCGGACGGCGTCGACCGTGTCGCGGCCGCAGAGGCCGCAGGCGCTGGTGGTGAGCAGGTTCCGATGCGCCGTCAGCGCGGGCAGCGCGCCGCCCCGCACCGTCGCGTCGACCACGTTGTAGGTGTTCAGCCCGTCGGCGTCCGTCCCGGCGCAGTACCGCAGCGCGGCCAGCTGCTCCGCCGCGTGCAGCATCCCCTCCCCCACCAGGAACCCGGCCACCAGGTCGAAGTCGTTCCCGGGCGTGCGCATGGTCACCGTCAGCGCCTCGCCCCCGACCCGGATCTCCAGCGGTTCCTCCCCCGCCAGCACGTCCGCCCGCTCGGACCGCTCCGCACCGCGCAGCCGCACCACCCGCCGCCGCACCGTCGCCCGCGCCATGACCGACCCCTTCCGTCCCGGCCAGGTTACGTCGGACGACCTGTTCGGCCGGACCTGGTTGTCATATCTTCATTCAGCTGCTGTGATGGTGTATATGGATATGCACACTGCTGTGGACCCGGCCGCTCCGGTGATCGTCGTCGGCAAGGCCGACGTCAGCGCCGAGGACGTCATCGCCGTCGCGCGCGGGAACGCGCGGGTCGAGATCGGCCCGGACGCGCTGGAGGAGATGGCGACCGCGCGCAAGCGGATCGAGGCGCTGGCGGCCGAGCCGCGGCCGGTCTACGGGGTGTCCACCGGCTTCGGTGCGCTCGCGGTGCGGCACATCAGCCCGGAGCTGCGGGCCCAGCTGCAGCGGTCGCTGGTGCGCTCGCACGCCGCGGGCATGGGCCCCGTGGTGGAGCGCGAGGTGGTCCGCGCGCTGGTCTTCCTGCGGATGAAGACCCTGGCCTCCGGCCGCACCGGCGTCCGCCCGCTGGTCGCGCAGAACATGGCCGCCATGCTGAACGCCGGCATCACCCCCGTGGTCCGCGAGTTCGGCTCCCTCGGCTGCTCCGGTGACCTCGCCCCGCTCTCGCACTGCGCGCTCGCCCTGATGGGCGAGGGCACCGCGTACGACGCCGAGGGCGTCGAGCGCCCGGCTGGCGAGCTGCTCGCCGAGGCCGGCATCGAGCCGGTCGAGCTGCTGGAGAAGGAGGGCCTGGCCCTCATCAACGGCACCGACGGCATGCTCGGCATGCTGGTGATGGCGCTGGCCGACCTGGCCCGCCTGTTCACCACCGCCGACATCACCGCCGCCATGTCGCTGGAGGCCCTGCTCGGCACCGACAAGGTGCTGGCCCCCGAGCTGCACGGCCCGATCCGCCCGCACCCCGGCCAGGCCCTCTCCGCCGCCAACATGCTGGCCGTGCTGGCCGGTTCGGCCCTGACCGGCCACCACCAGGACGACGCCCCGCGGGTCCAGGACGCCTACTCCATCCGCTGCGCCCCGCAGGTGGCCGGCGCCGGCCGCGACACCCTGGCCCACGCCCAGCTGGTCGCCTCCCGCGAGCTGGCCGCCTCGGTCGACAACCCGGTGGTCCTCCCCGACGGCCGGGTCGAGTCCAACGGCAACTTCCACGGCGCCCCGGTCGCGTACGTGCTCGACTTCCTGGCCATCGCCGCCGCCGACCTCGGCTCCATCTCCGAGCGCCGCACCGACCGGCTGCTCGACAAGGCCCGCTCGCACGGCCTGCCGGCCTTCCTGGCCGACGACCCGGGCGTGGACTCCGGCCTGATGATCGCCCAGTACACCCAGGCCGCCCTGGTCAGCGAGAACAAGCGGCTCGCCGTCCCGGCCTCGGTGGACTCCATCCCCTCCTCCGCCATGCAGGAGGACCACGTCTCCATGGGCTGGTCCGCCGCGCGCAAGCTCCGCCAGTCGGTGGACAACCTGGCCCGCATCCTGGCCGTCGAACTGACCGCCTCCGCACGGGCCCTGGAGATCCGCACCGACAACGGCAGCGGGCCGCTGGCGCCGGCCACGGCCGCCGCGGTGGCCGCCGCGCGGGCGGCGGGGGTCGGTGGCGCGGGCCGTGACCGCTTCCTGTCGCCGGACCTGGAGGCGGCAGCCGCCCTGGTCGCCTCCGGCGGACTCCTCGCGGCCGTCGAGGCCGTCACCGGACCGCTCGCGTAACTCTGCGCACATCGCTGCGCCCCGCAGGGGCGCGGGGAACTGCGCGCGGGGGAACGGCAGCACCTGCAACTGGCTGATGGTGAATCAGTTGCAGGTGAGCCGCCTCCCGACCCGCGCAGTTCCCCGCGCCCCCGGGATCACCACGTACGTCCCTCGCGGCCCCCGGGTCACCAGTCGTCGCGGCGGGCCTTGGGCTCCGGCTTGTGGCTCGCGAGGGCGTTGGCCATGTTGACGCCGACGATGCCGGCCCAGCAGACGATCAGGCCCCAGATGCCCGAGGTGCCGGCGGCCACGCCGGAGAGCGGGATCCCCATGACGAGGGAGACGATCGGGAGCTTCGACGCGCCACCGCCACCACCGCCGCGGCGGCGACCGCCGTCGAGCTGCTCGGAGACCCGCTGCTCGACCCGGGCGTCCAGTCGCGAGTCGATCCGGGCCAGGAAGGAGTCGACGATCTCCGCCTCGTACTCCTTGCCGAGCTCCTTGCGGGTCTGCACGGCCGCGTCGAGATCGCGCTTGAGTTCGTCCTGCCGAGAGTTCATGGCATCAGACTCCTCCCCTCCAGGAGGCCCGGTCCACCGCCCGGGACCGGTTTCGGGGGCGGCTCAGGGGTAAATCAGGGACACCCCGGAGTCGGACGCCGGATCCCACTGTTCGATACTTCGTTGCCCGGCGTTCGGCACTGCTGCACAGTCGTCCCGACCGCCGCCGAACCACCCCGGAGGAAGCGCCGATGACCAGCACCGACGAGAACGGTTCCGTCGGCCCCTCCGCGCGGCTCCTGCAACTCTTCGAGGGTCACCGGCTGACGCCCACTCAGCGGCGGATCGCCCACTCGCTGGTGCGGCACGCGGCCGAGGCGCCGTTCCTGTCCAGCGTCGAGGTGGCCGAACTGGCCGGGGTGAGCCAGCCCTCCGTCACCCGCTTCGCGGTGGCGCTCGGCTTCGACGGGTACCCGGCGCTGCGCAAGCAGCTGCGCGAACTCGGCGCCGGCGAGTCGGCCACGCCCGAGTCCCCGGCCGACGTGGTGCGCAACGAGCACCAGCAGGCGGTGCTGGCCGAGATCGAGCACCTGCGCCACCTGGCCGAGCTGCTGGCCGATCCGGAGCCGATCGTCCGGGCGGCCCGGCTGCTGGCCGCCTCCCGGCCACTGCCGGTTCTCGGCCTGCGGGCCGCCTCCGCGCAGGCCCGGGGCTTCGCGTACTTCGCGGCCAAGGTGCACCCGGACATCCGCCTGCTGGACGAGGGCGGCTCGATGCTCGCCGACCGCCTGGAGCAGGCCGCCGCCGCCGGGGCCACCGCCCTGCTCTGCTTCGCCCTCCCCCGCTACCCCCGCGAACTGATGGACGCCCTGGTGGTCGCCCGCGACTGCGGCCTGACCGTCCTCACCGTCGCCGACAGCGCCTTCGCCCCGGTCGCCAAGCTCTCCGACCTGATGCTCCCCGCCGCCGTCGGCACCGGCCTGGTCTTCGACACCGCCTGCGCCCCGATGATGCTCGGCCGCGTCCTGCTCCAGACCATGTGCGACGACATCCCCGGCGCCGAGGCCCGCCTGGAGTCCATCGAACAGTCCGCCGCCGCCCGCGGCCTGTTCTTGGACTGACCCGGCCTGGACTGACCCGGCCTGGACTGACCCCGCCCGGACTGACGCCGCCTCAGAGCGCCGCCTCGATCAGGTCGGCGGTGTACGCGGCGCCGCCGAGGGTGCGGAGCTCGTGGCGGATCGCGGCGAGGCGGGCCGCCACGTCGGGGTCGGTGGTGAGGGTGAGCAGGGCGGTGCGCAGCAGCTCGGGGGTGACGTCCGCGGGGTCGAGGCGGCGGCCGACGCCGAGTTCGACCAGGCGGTCGGCGTTGGCGTACTGGTCGGCGCCCTGGGGGACGGCGATCATCGGGACGCCGCAGTACAGGCCCTCGGTCGTGCCGCCCATGCCGGCGTGGGTGACGAAGGCGTCCGCCTGCTCCAGGACGGCGAGTTGGGGGATCCAGGGGTGGACCTCGACATTGGCCGGGAGCGGGCCGAGGGCGGCGGGGTCGACGTGGGCGCCGATCTGGAGGACCACGTGCCAGCCCGGGAGGTCGCCGAAGGCCTGCAGGCAGCTGCGGTAGAAGTCGGGCCGGTCGGTGTAGGCGGAGCCGAGCGAGACCAGCAGGACCTTCTCGGCCGAGGCCGGACGGGTCCAACTCCCTTGGTGGGAGCGGTCGCCGATCGCGGGGCCGACGAAGGTGTAGCGCTCGGGGTCGACCCGGTCGGCGTGGGGCTGGAGGGCGCGCGGGATGAGGACGAGCGAGCGGGCGGGCCGGCCCATGAAGTCGAGCGGGTCGATGCCGGTGATGCCGTTCTCCGCCAGCCAGGCGGTGAAGGCGGTGGTGTACGCGGCGCCGTCCCGCCGGATCGCCTCGAACATCTCCGGCACGTCCTGCTCGAAGCCCTCCCAGGCGACGAAGGTCGGCGAGAGCTGGAGGACCGGGAGGTCCCAGTTCTCGGCCAGCACCCGGGCCGGGCAGGCGGCGATGTCGTAGAGGAAGAGGTCGGGCCGGTCCCGGTCGAAGGCCTCCCGCAGGACCGGGAGCATCGCCTGCGCGTCCCGCAGGAAGTACTCCTGCACCTCGACCGGGTCGCTCGGCCAGTCGCCCTCCGCGCCGGACTCGGCGGTGAGCGGGAGGGTGGTGCGGTACGGGACGAGCGCGGCGCCGGTGTCCTCGATGCGCTCGGCGAAGGCGGGGTCGTTGGCGTAGCTGACCCGGTGGCCCCGGGCGACCAGCTCGCGGATGACCTCCAGGCTGGGGTTGACGTGGCCGTGGGCCGGGATCGAGACCATGGCGATGTGGGCGGGGCGGCGGGTCATGCGGGCTCCTCGGGGCATTGATGAGACGAGACGGTCCGTCTCGGATGACCACCAGCATGGAGCCCGCCGGACGGTTCGTCAAGACGAGACGTTGCGTACCGTTGGATTGGTAGACTCCTCGGCATGACGCCCAGGACCCCGGACCCGACCCGTCGCAGCGAGCGCTCCCGGCAGGCCATCCTCACCGCCGCCGCCGAGCTGGTCACCGAGCTCGGCTACGCCAAGCTGACGATCGAGGCGATCGCCGCCCGCGCCGGGGTCGGCAAGCAGACCATCTACCGCTGGTGGCCCTCCAAGGGCGCGGTGGTCTTCGACGCCCTGCTGGCCACCAACGAGGACGAGGACGGCCGCCTGGCCCTCCCGGACACCGGGGACCTGGCGGCCGACCTGCGGGTGGTGGTGCGCGGCACCGTCGAGGAGATGTCCACCGAGTTCTACGACCGGGCCGGGCGGGCGCTCACCGCCGAGGTGCTGACCGACCACCAGCTGCTCGGCGAGTACCGCGAGCGGCTGCTCGGCCCGCTGCTGGAGGTCACCAAGGAGCGGCTGCGCAGCGCCCGCGCGGCCGGGCAGGTGGCCGAGGACGCCGATCTGGACGTGGCCGTCGAGCTGCTCTACGGCCCGATGTACTACCGCTGGCTGCACCGGCTCGGGCCGCTCGACCAGGCGTACGCCGACGTCCTGGTCGAGCAGGTGGTCCGGGCGCTGCGTCCCTGACGGCGGGTCAGCGCACGCAGGTCAGCGCATGCGGCTCAGCACACGCGGATCAGCGCCGGTCGCCGCGGCGGCGCAGCAGGGCCCAGACGACCACCGCGACCAGCAGGCCGACCAGCAGCAGGATCAGCAGGATCGCGATGAAGGAGACGCCCTTCTTCTTTTTCTTGGTCTTGCTCTTGGCCGTCTTGCTCTTGGCCAGCTCCCGCACCGCCTCGGCCCGGACGGCCGGCCCGCCCAGGGTCACCACGGCCTCGCCGGGCGGGGTGCCCTGAACGGCCGTCAGGGTGATGGCGCTGCGCGGCGCGGCGGCGACCGCGCTGGCGGTGGTGGTGGAGAGCCCGCCGAGGGCGAGCACCAGCGTGAGCATGGTGGCGGCGATACGTCTGTGCATGTCCCCCGTGACCCCGTTCCCGCCCTGCCCCTACGGCGGACGTCGCCCTAACTGTGGCACGGGCACGGGTGCGGGCGACAGAGAGCGGACGGCCGCGTGACAGAGCCGGGACACGGGCCGGGACACGGGCCCTACGGCGGCGGCGAGGCCGGGCCGGAGAGCGCGACCGCGACCAGCGAGCGCAGCGCGGGGGCGATCTGGCCGAACGGCAGGGTCGCGTCGTCCGCGAACAGCTCCACCAGCCAGCCCCCGGCGGCGTTCTGACCACCCGCCACCACCATGGCCCGGTAGCCGCTGACCATCATCATCGCCTCCTCCGCCGGGTCGTTCCCGGCCGCGCCGGCCCGCAGCGCGAAGCCACCGCCGCGCACCGCCCGCCTGGTCAGCGGGTAGTGGCCGAGGTCGAAGACGGCGTCGGGGGCCTCGATCCGGGCCCGCTGGGTCTCGGCCCCGGAGCTGGTCGGGCCGCTGGTCATCCGGTAGACGGCGTGCCGGGCGGTGCGCATGAACTGCGAGCCGGGCGGCACGTACGAGATCCACCAGCCGACCGCGTCCAGCAGCCGGGAGGAGTTCTCGGCCACCACGGCGAGCCGGCTGATGGTGTCGGCGGGGTGGCTGGCCCGGCCCGCGCCGGTGCGGTCGAGGGCGCCGAGCACCACGTTGAGCAGCTGGCCCGGGTCGGCGCTGTGCGCGGCGCCGCGGAAGCGGCGGCGGTCCACGGCGCCGATCCGGCCGCCGGTGCGGCGCCCGTCGGCCCGGTGGTGCGGGTCGGCCGCGTCGGCCAGCAGGACGGTCGGGTCGGGCGAGAAGCCGGGGCCGTGACTGCGGCCGGCCACCACCGGGTGGGCCGCCCGGGACGCCTTGGCCCGGTACTGGGCCGCGTCGGCCAGCCGGAACAGGCGGTCGGGGGTGGTCACCGGCCCGATCGAGTCCCCGGTGGAGGCCACTCCGCAGGCCACTCCTTCACCGTCGGCCAGCTGGAGCGCCCGGGCCGAGAGCTCCTCGGCCACCGCGACCACCTCGTCCGCCTTCTGACCCTCCGCCAGCAGGCAGAACTCGTCCCCGCCGAGCCGGGCCGCCAGCGCCCCCGGCAGTTTGGCGGCCGCGAGCGAGAGCTGGTGGGCGAAGCGTTCCAGCAGGCGGTCACCGACCTCGTGGCCGAGGCGGTCGTTGACGCTCTTGAGCCCGTTGACGTCGCAGACCACCAGCGAGACCACCGCACCGCTCCGGTTGTGCTCCTCCAGCGCCGCCTCCAAGCGGGCGTCCACCGCACGGCGGTTGGCCAGGCCGGTGAGCGGGTCGGTGAAGGCGAGGCGGCGCAGGTCGGCGAGGCGCTCGGTCTGGGCCAGGCCCGCCGAGATCTGGGCCGCCAGCAGGGTGGCGTACTCGGCGTCCGGGTCGGAGAAGACCGCGAGGCCGGCGGTGCGGGCCAGGTAGAGCTCGCCCCAGGCCTGGCCGTGCAGCACGATCGGGGCCACCAGGCAGCACTCGCGGCCGCGGCGGCGCAGGCCGGCGGCGCGCTGCTGGCAGAACGCACCGGCACCCGGGTGCGCGTGGGGGGCGTGCGGCTCGTCGCTCGAAGCCGTCTGGATCCAGGCGCGGGGGAGGCGGCCGGTGGTCCAGTGCTCCTCCAGGTAGGTGACGATCTCCGGGAAGTCGGCCACGGGGTACGACTCGTCCTCGGGCAGCTCCTCCTCGCCGGGGGCGAGGTCGCCGTGGTTCACCAGCACCCGCAGGCGGCCGGACTCGCGGTCCCAGACCGAGACGGCGGCCATGGTCGCGCCGAGGGCGGTGGTGGCGCGGACGGCTGCCGCGCGGACCGCTTCCAGCGGGGTCAGGGCACCGGCCATGTCCTGGGCGAGTTCGACCACCGCGCGCAGCCGCAGGTCCGACGGTGCATGGACGCACTCGGTCATGGTCGCCTCGCTCACCGGCTCGCCTCGTCCTGGGTGGTGGGGGATCTGCCCGTTCTGCACCCAGGTTATGGCCACGCGTGGAGACTTTGTCCGATTTGTCGTGAGGGAATTGTGGTGGCTGTGCCCCGCAGGGGCGCGGGGCTCTGCTTACTTGCGGCTCCGCCGCGGGGCGCGCGGGGGAACGGCAACACGTGCAACTGGCTCGCCTGCCCCGATCTCACGCTGGTCCGCCTTCCGAACTCGCGCAGTTCCTCGCGCCCCTGCGGGGCGCTCCCGCTCACCCCAGCTGGGGAAGGCGGCCCAGGCGGGTGAGGAGCCAGGGCTCGACGAGGCCGAGGCCGCGGACGGGGCGGCGCCACATGGGCTGGAGGTGGAAGCGGTGGGGGCCGGTGACGGGCTCCTGCTCCAGGGGGGAGGGGGCGGCGGCGCCGGAGTTCTCCAGGGCGGTGGCGAACTCGCCGTCGAGCAGGACGGCGTCCTTGGGAGCGATGGAGGTGAGACGGCTGGCGAGGTTGACGGTGGTGCCGAAGACGTCGCCCATCCGGGAGGTGACGGTGCCGAAGGCCATGCCGACCCGCAGGGCGGGGATGTTCTCCGCGTCGGCCAGCGTCTCGATCAGCGAGAGGGCGATCTCGGCGGCGGTGGCCGGGTCCTCGGAGACGAAGAGGATCTCGTCGCCCAGGGTCTTGACCACCCGGCCGCCGTGACCGGCGATCAGGTCGGAGCAGGTGTTCTCGAAGCTCTCGACCAGTTCGCCGAGCTCCTCCTCCTCCAGTCGCCGGGAGAGCCGGGTGAAGCCGACCAGGTCGGCGAAGCCGACCGCCAGGCGACCGCTGGTGATCTCGGTGTCCTCGGCCGCCTGCACGACGCGGCCGGTGACGGCGGCGAGCTGACGGCGCCACACGTAGACCAGGAACTGCTCCAGTTCGGGCAGCAGCAACTCGACCAGGGGGTAGGCGACCTCGGCCCGGGTGAGGCCCGGCTCGACGGCCTGGGTGAGGTTCTCCAGGAAGGTGTCCATCTGCCAGCCGGCCAGCCGGGCGGTGGTCTGCCCGGTGGAGCGGGCCACCTGGATCGCCATCGACTCGCTGAGCAGGCCGGACTCGACCAGTCCGGCGAGGCGCCGCAGGGCGATCACGTCCCCGTCGGTGAGCGCCCGGGACTGTCCGATGTCGGGGAATCCCATCGCCCGCCAGAAGCGGGTGGCCAGCTCCATCGGCACGTCGGCGGCGCGGGCGGCCTGGTACGGCGTGTACCGGCGCGGTGCGTCGAGGATCAGCCGCTCGAGGTCCAGCGCGACCGTCTGCCCGTCGTCGCCGACCTGCCCGCCGTCTGCGTCTACCACCGGTCCGTCCCCGTGCGGGTGCCGCACTTGCCTCATGTCCTGCCTGTCCAGGGGCGACCGACCACCACGCGGGTAGTGGTGCGCCTCACACCGCTGCCAGGGGGAATCGTCGCACGGAATTTCCCGATCCGGGGCATCCGCCCGAAGCCGACCACTGGACGGACGCCCCCGGGTCCACTGTGCGGACGGCCCCGGGGCGGTGACCTGGGGATCCGTCAGGACTGCTGCGGCCGGACGTGCACGACGTCTCCGGCGGCCACCGGGTGGCGGGTGCCGTCGGGGGTGCGGACCACCAGCCGGCCGTCCCCGTCCACCGCCACGGCCTCGCCCAGGAGCTCGCGGTCGCCCGGGAGTTGGACCTTCACCTGGCGGCCGAGGGTGGTGCAGCGGGCGGCGTACGCGGGCAGCAGGCCGCTGGCGTGCGGGTCGCCGGCGGTGTGCACCCACTCGCCGTACAGCTCGGCGAACTCGCGCAGCACGGCGCGCACCAGGGTCTCCCGGTCGGTCACCGCGGCCCCGGCCAGGGCCAGCGAGGTGGCGGTCGGGACGGGCAGCTCGTCCTCGCGGAGCGAGACGTTGAGGCCGAGGCCCACCACCACCGCGCCGTCGGCCAGCTCGGTCAGGATGCCGCCGAGCTTGCGCTCCTCGCCGTCGACCACGGTCTGCAGGTCGTTGGGCCACTTCAGCCCGGTCTCCAGGCCGGCGATCCGGCCCAGCGCGCCGGCCGCCGCCACGCCGACCAGGATCGGCAGCCAGCCGTACCGGTCCACCGGCACGTCCTTCGGCCGCAGCAGGACCGAGAGGAAGAGGCCGGAGCGGGCGGGGGCGGACCACTGGCGCTCCAGCCGGCCGCGGCCGGCGGTCTGCTCCTCGGCGATCAGCACGGCGCCCTCCGGCGCGCCCTCCTTGGCGCGGGCCGCCAGGTCGGTGTTGGTGGAGCCGGTCCCGGCCACCACGTCCAGTGCGGTCCAGAGCCCGCCGGGGACCAGCAGGTCCCGCCGCAGCCCGGCCTGGTCCAGCGGCGGCCGCTCCAGGTCGGTCCAGGGCGACGGCCCGTCGTGGCCGAAGCCGCGCAGTCCGCTGCGGCGGGGGCGGGGGTGCTCGCGGGGGGTCTCGTCGGCGCTCTCGGTCACCGGGCCAGCGTACCGATCCGACGGGTCGTCAACCCGGCTCCACGGCGGCGCCGACGGTGGTCGGAAGGGTGACGGTGCCGGTCGGACGCGCGCACGGCCCGCCGGGGAATGGTCGCAAGCCGCCACATCGTCCCGCAGAAACACGCCGAATGACACTGTGTTGCTGGCCATAACCGGAAGGGCCCCGGGCTGGCTACGCTACCCAGCGGTAGTTCGCTGTGCCGCCCCTGCCCTCGTGCGCGTCGCACCGGGAGCGGCCGAGGATCAGGGAGAGCCGACCGGATGACCGAGGCGCCGTACGACCCGCACACCACCGCCGGAAAGCTGGCCGACCTGCGCCGCAGGGTCGACGAGGCCGTGCACTCCGGTTCGGCCGCGGCGGTCGAGAAGCAGCACGCCAAGGGCAAGCTGACGGCCCGTGAGCGGGTGCAGGAGCTGCTGGACGAGGACTCGTTCGTGGAGTTCGACGAGTTCGCCCGGCACCGCTCCACCAACTTCGGGCAGGAGAAGAACCGCCCCTACGGTGACGGCGTGGTGACCGGCTACGGCACCGTGGACGGCCGTCAGGTCGCGGTCTTCGCCCAGGACTTCACCGTCTTCGGCGGCTCGCTGGGCGAGGTCTTCGGCGAGAAGATCGTCAAGGTGATGGACTTCGCCCTGAAGACCGGCTGCCCGGTGATCGGCATCAACGACTCCGGCGGCGCCCGGATCCAGGAGGGCGTGGTCTCGCTCGGCCTGTACGGCGAGATCTTCCGCCGCAACGTGCACGCCTCCGGCGTGATCCCGCAGATCTCGCTGATCATGGGCCCCTGCGCGGGCGGCGCGGTCTACTCCCCCGCGATCACCGACTTCGTGGTGATGGCCGACCAGACCTCGCACATGTTCATCACCGGCCCCGACGTGATCAAGACCGTCACCGGCGAGGACGTCGGCATGGAGGAGCTGGGCGGCGCCCGCACCCACAACACCAAGTCGGGCAACGCCCACCACCTCGCCGCGGACGAGAAGGAGGCGGTGGAGTACGTCAAGAACCTGCTATCGTACCTGCCGTCCAACAACCTCTCCGAGCCGCCGGTCTTCCCCGAGCAGGCCGACCTCTCGATCACCGAGGAGGACCTGGAGCTCGACGTCCTGGTCCCGGACTCGGCCAACCAGCCGTACGACATGCACAAGGTGATCGAGCACGTCCTGGACGACGGCGAGTTCCTGGAGACCCAGGCCCTCTACGCCGGCAACGTCATCACCGGCTTCGGCCGGGTCGAGGGTCACCCGGTCGGCGTGGTCGGCAACCAGCCGATGGACCTGGCAGGCTGCCTGGACATCAACGCCAGCGAGAAGGCCGCCCGGTTCATCCGGACCTGCGACTCCTTCAACATCCCGGTCCTCACCTTCGTCGACGTGCCCGGCTTCCTGCCCGGCACCGAGCAGGAGTGGGACGGCATCATCCGCCGCGGCGCCAAGCTGATCTACGCCTACGCCGAGGCCACCGTCCCGCTGATCACCGTCATCACCCGCAAGGCCTTCGGCGGCGCCTACGACGTCATGGGCTCCAAGCACCTCGGCGCCGACCTCAACCTGGCCTGGCCGACCGCGCAGATCGCCGTCATGGGCGCGCAGGGCGCGGCCAACATCGTCTACCGGCGCGAGCTCCAGGAGGCCGCGAAGGCCGGCGAGGACGTCGACGCGCGGCGCGCGGAGCTGGTCGCCGAGTACGAGGACACCCTGCTCAACCCGTACCTGGCCGCCGAGCGCGGCTACGTGGACGCGGTCATCGCCCCCAGCGAGACCCGGCGCCACATCGTGCGGGGCCTGCGGGCGCTGCGCGGCAAGCGGGAAGTGCTGCCGCCCAAGAAGCACGGCAACATCCCGCTGTAGTCGCCGAGCCCGTACGGGAGGAGGATCTGTACATGAGTCCCATTCAGGTGCTGCACGGGCAGCCGACCCCCGAGGAGCTGGCCACCGTCCTGGCGGTGGTCTCAGCCCGGGCCGCCGCAGCCGCAGCCGCCGAGGAGGCGGCCCGGCGGGCTGGCGTCGGCCCGGCCTCCGCGTGGAACGACCGGGCCCGGCGGATGCGGCACGCGCCCGCACCGGGGCCGAACGCCTGGCGAGCCTCCGGGTGGGCCGGGTGAGTTGAGTATCCGTACTCAGGCATTCCGGGCGGGGCGGGGCGCAGGCTGGTGAGGTGCTCTGGTCGGACCCGCGGGATGAGGAATCGGACGAGGCGCGGCGGGCACAACGGATGCTCCGCCGCGCCGGTCCGGTGCTGGCGGTTCTCCTCTTCGTGATGGCGCTGCTCCTCGTCCTGTGACTGCGGGTGCGCCCCGCAGGGGCGCGGGGAACTGCGCGCGGGGGAACGGCAGCACGGGCAACTGGCTCGCCTGCCCCGACCTCACGCTGGTCCGCCTTCCGCACTCGCGCAGTTCCCCGCGCCCCCGGTGCAACCGATTCCCCTAGGCTGGGCCGTATGAGTCAGCGTGTGGTGGTGTTGGCGTCGCAGTCGCCGGCGCGGTTGGGGTTGTTGCGGCAGGCGGGGTTGGCGCCGGAGGTCGTGGTCAGCGGGGTGGACGAGGACGCGTTGAGTGCGGCCTCGCCCGGGGAGCTGGCGTTGGTGCTGGCGGAGGCCAAGGCGCGGAAGGTGGCCGGGGAGCTCACGGGCGGTCAGCTGGTGATCGGGTGCGACTCGGTGCTGGAGCTGGACGGGAAGGCGCTCGGGAAGCCGGACGACGCCGCCGACGCGCTGCTCCGCTGGCAGGCGATGCGCGGCCGCGAGGGCGTGCTGCGGACGGGCCACTGCGTGATCGACACCGCGACCGGCAAGGAGGCGTCCGCGACCGCCTCGACCACCGTGCGCTTCGGGAACCCGGACGACGCCGAGCTGGCCGCGTACATCGCGACGGGTGAACCCCTGTACGTCGCGGGGGCGTTCACCCTGGACGGCCGCTCGGCGCCGTTCATCGACGGGATCGACGGGGACCCGGGCAACGTGATCGGCCTCTCGCTGCCGCTGCTGCGCACGCTGCTGGCCGACCTCGGCATCCGGATCACCGACCTCTGGGCCGCCTGAGCAGCCGTCAACCCGCGGGGGCGTTCTTCGCCAGGAAGGCGAGCAGGTCGGCCTTGGCGGTGCCCTGCTCCAGCAGCCGGGTTCCGTGGCTGGCGCCCTGGTAGACCTTCAGCTCCTTGACCGGGGCGGCGGTGGCCGCGGCGGCCAGTTCGGCGGCGTTCTCGGCGAACGGCTGGTCGTTCTCCTGGACGGCGATGAGGAGCGGCACCGTGAGCTTGCCGATCGCCGCCTTGCCGTCCCAACTGCCGTGGTACGTCGGCGAGCTGAGGGTCACCACGGCGGCCACCGGGAGCGCGCCGGGGGTGGCCGCGGCGGCCAGCGAGGCGGTGCCGCCCTTGGAGGCGCCGATCAGCACCGTCCGCTGCACGCCCTTGCCCTTGAGGTACGCCGCCGCGGCCTCGACGTCCTGGGCGACGTCCCCGGCGGAGGTGAAGGCGAGGCTGGCGTAGCCGGCCTTGGCGAAGTCCTCGACGAAGGGGATCCAGTCGCAGAGCGAGGACCCGTTCTCGTGCGAGAGGACCACCGCCACCTTGGCGTGCCCGGCGTCGGAGTCCTGGAAGTAGGCGTCCCGCTTGGCGACGCTGTCCAGGGCGAAGGAGCCCTTGTCGGCGCGGTCCTGGGCCAGGCAGCCGTAGGTGGAGGCACTGGGCTTCGGGGCGGCGGCGGTGCCGCCCGGGGAGCCGGTGGAGCCGCAGCCGGTGAGCAGCAGGGCGGTGCAGACGGACACGGGCAGGGCGGTGCGCAGCTTCATCTCTTCGACTTCCCCCGTCGAGGTGACCACGGGCGCCGTGCGGCGTCCGTCGGCGGACACGCTAGGGAGCGGGCCGAAAAGCCGTCAATGGTCCAGACCATTACAGTTCGACACCCGAAACCGGACCATCGCGTTCCGATTCCGCCCTGCGGATCCGGACAGATCGCGGCCCGCACATCTGTCACTGAGGGCCAAGCCTCCGCCCGCACCCGGCCGCTAGGCTGGCGCGGTCATCGGGCCGGGACGGCGAGCGGAGAGGGAGCGTACGGTGCTCGACAGCCTGCTCAACGTGGTGCTCGGCCTGCTGGCCAGTGCCATCAGCGCCGGTCTCGGCTGGATCGCGCACACCCTGCGGCGGCGCCGGCGGACCGGCCGGGTCCGCGCGTTCTTCGGCATGCCGGCCGGCTCGGAGTGCCTCCTGGTGGTCAACCGGCACACCGGGGCGTCGAGTTCGAAGAGCGTCTCGCGCAGCGACGTGTACGCGCTGATGGAGCTGGCCGCACTGATCAAGGAGTGCGGGGCGCAGGCGGACGTCACCGCGCACGACCAGGTCCGCCAAGGGCTCGGCGACAAGGCCGAGTTCTGCCTCGGCGGCCCGGAGAGCAACGAGCGCACCGCCGCCCACCTGCGCAACTGGCTGCCCGGGGTGAGCTTCACCTCCGTCCCGGGCGGACCGTACGGCTCCGCCATCGCGGCCGGCGACCGGGAGTTCCACTTCGAAGCGGCCGGCGACCGGTCGAGCAGCTACGTCCTGCTGGCCCGGATACGGGCCGCCGAGGAGAGCCGCCCGGTCTTCCTGATAGCCGGTCAGACCGCGACCTCCAACCATGCGGCGGTCCGCTACCTGATCGCCCACCGGGCCCAGCTGGCCCGCAGCCACGGCCGGGACGCGACCTTCGCCCTGGTGCTCCGGGTGGTCAACCCCAAGGCCTACGGACCTGACGTGGTGGAACTCGCCGCCGACATCACCGACCTGGCACTCGTGGCGGCCGGATGAGTCACCCGCCGCCCGTGTGGCGAAGGCCACGACGCGCAGCGCGCCCGCCGTCCGCCTTCGAGGCCGCCTCCAGCCGGTCCGCGTAACGTCGCGACCAGCGGAGTGTCCCGCTCCGTGGCCGGGCGGTCACGAATCCGCGTCACGCTCCGTGTGGGCAAGCTCACCACCTGGGGCTACTCGCCGGTAAGACCCCGCAAACCCTAAGCTCAACGAGGTTCAAGAAGGGAGCCAAACGTGCGCAAGGTGCTCATCGCCAACCGCGGCGAAATCGCCGTCCGAGTCGCCCGGGCCTGCTCGGACGCCGGTATCGCCAGCGTCGCCGTCTACGCCGAGCCGGACCGGGACGCCCTGCACGTCCGCGCGGCCGACGAGGCGTACGCCCTCGGCGGCGACACCCCGGCCACCAGCTACCTGGACATCGCCAAGGTGCTCAAGGCGGCGGCCGACTCGGGCGCGGACGCGGTCCACCCCGGCTACGGCTTCCTGTCGGAGAACGCCGAGTTCGCGCAGGCCGTGATCGACGCCGGGCTGATCTGGATCGGCCCGCCGCCGCAGGCCATCCGCGACCTGGGCGACAAGGTGACGGCCCGTCACGTCGCGCAGCGCGCCGGCGCCCCGCTGGTGGCCGGCACCGCGGACCCGGTCTCGGGCTCCGACGAGGTGGTCGCCTTCGCGAGCGAGCACGGTCTGCCGGTCGCCATCAAGGCGGCCTTCGGCGGTGGCGGTCGCGGTCTGAAGGTGGCCCGCACGCTGGAGGAGATCCCCGAGCTGTACGAGTCGGCGGTCCGCGAGGCGGTCGCCGCCTTCGGCCGCGGCGAGTGCTTCGTCGAGCAGTACCTGGACAACCCGCGGCACGTCGAGACCCAGTGCCTGGCCGACCAGCACGGCAACGTGGTGATCGTCTCGACCCGTGACTGCTCGCTCCAGCGCCGCCACCAGAAGCTGGTCGAGGAGGCGCCCGCGCCGTTCCTCACGGACGAGCAGAACGCGGAGCTGTACCGCGCCTCCAAGGCGATCCTGCGCGAGGCGGGCTACGTCGGCGCCGGCACCTGCGAGTTCCTGGTCTCCCAGGACGGGCTGATCTCCTTCCTGGAGGTCAACACCCGCCTCCAGGTGGAGCACCCGGTCTCCGAGGAGGTCACCGGGATCGACCTGGTCCGCGAGATGTTCCGGATCGCGGACGGCGAGGAGCTCGGCTACGACGACCCCGAGGTCCGCGGCCACTCCATCGAGTTCCGGATCAACGGCGAGGACCCGGGCCGCAACTTCCTGCCGGCCCCCGGCACGGTGACGCTGTTCGCCCCGCCGTCCGGCCCCGGTGTCCGCCTGGACGCGGGCGTGGAGTCCGGCTCGGTCATCGGCCCGGCCTGGGACTCCCTGCTGGCCAAGCTGATCGTCACCGGCGCCACCCGCAAGCAGGCGCTGCAGCGCGCCGCGCGGGCGCTGGCGGAGTTCAAGGTGGAGGGCATGGCCACCGCCATCCCGTTCCACCAGGTGGTCGTCACCGACCCGGCGTTCGCGCCGGAGGTGCACGGCGGCGAGGGCCCGTTCACGGTCTACACCCGCTGGATCGAGACCGAGTTCGACAACACCATCCCGGCCTTCACCGGCGGTGGCGTGGAGGGCGAGGAGGCCGACCAGCGGGAGACCGTGGTGGTCGAGGTCGGCGGCAAGCGGATCGAGGTCTCGCTGCCCTCCTCGCTCGGTGTGGCGGCGGCCCCGGCGGCGGGCGCCTCGGCGACCGGCAAGGCCAAGCGGCGGGTCGGCAGCAAGAAGGCCGGTTCGGCGGTCAGCGGTGACACGCTGGCCTCGCCGATGCAGGGCACCATCGTCAAGGTCGCCGTCGAGGAGGGCCAGGTCGTCGCCGAGGGCGAGCTGATCGTGGTCCTGGAGGCGATGAAGATGGAGCAGCCGCTCAACGCCCACAAGGCGGGCACCATCACCGGCCTCAAGGCCGAGGTGGGCGCCAGCGTGAGCAGCGGTGCCGCGCTCTGCGAGATCAAGGACTGACCCGGAACGACTCCGGAGAGGGGCCCCGTCGCACTGCTGCGGCGGGGCCCCGGCCGTGTCTGCCGGAAGGGTGGGGCGGGGACGGCACGCGCCTCGGCGGCAGCCGCCCGGACCGGGCCGGGAGCATGCCCCGCAGGGGCGTCAGCGGGCCCGGGTGACCGTCAGCTCGGGCATCCGGCCCGGGAGTTGGTGGTTCGGGCGGCGCTGGCCGGGGAGCGGGGCCGGGCGGCGGGGGGCGGCGCCCGAGGGGGCCGGGTGCGGGTGCACCTGGGCCTCCATCGGCGGGCCGACCGGGGCCACCGAGATCTGCACCCCGCAGTCGGCCAGCGCGTCCAGCTCGCGGGCGGTCTGGTCGGTGGCGGCGGCCTGCTCGTCCGTCACCAGCCGGGTGATCGCCTCGGTGGGCACGGTCTGGAACATGGTGTCCGCGCCGAGCTTGGTGTGGTCGGCGAGGACGATGACCTCGGTGGCCGACTGCACCAGTGCCCGGTCCACGCTCGCGGAGAGCATGTTGGTGGTGGAGAGCCCGCGCTCGGCGGTCAGACCGCTGCCGGAGATGAAGGCCTTGGAGACCCGCAGCCCCTGGAGCGACTGCTCCGCCCCACTGCCCACCAGGGCGTAGTTGGAGCCGCGCAGGGTGCCGCCGGTCATCACCACCTCGACCCGGTTGGCGTGCGCGAGGGCCTGGGCGACCAGCAGCGAGTTGGTGACCACCGTCAGCCCGGGCACCCGGGCCAGCCGGCGGGCCAGCTCCTGGGTGGTGGTCCCGGCTCCGACCACCACCGCGTCGCCCTCCTCGACCAGGCCGGCGGCCAGGTCGGCGATGGCGCTCTTCTCGGCGGCGGACAGATGGGTCTTCTGCGGGTAGCCCGGCTCACGGCTGAAGCCACCGGGGAGCACCGCACCGCCGTGCCGGCGGTCGAGGAGCCCCTCGGCCTCCAGCGCGCGGACGTCCCGGCGGACGGTGACCTCGGAGGTCTGGACGACGCGTGCCAACTCGCGGAGCGACACGGCTCCGTTGGCTCGCACCATTTCGAGAATCAACTGGCGACGTTCTGCAGCAAACACAGAACCGACGGTAACTGAATGACCGTCTGCTTTCAGGCGTTTGCAGCTGGTATCGGGAAATGCTCACGTCGGAGCGGCGTGCGACCGTACAATGCGCGCCAGTGCTGACGGTTCGTCACGCTCCGCCGTCGGAGTGGGACGACAGAGGCGGCCGCCACCGGCGACCGCCTCAACTCCTTTGCCCAGCTCAGGAGTCCGAGCCCTCCCGCTTGCGGATGTGCAGCTGGCGGGCGGCCTCGGCGGTGGAGCCGGAGAGTGACGGGTAGACCGTGAACGCACGGGCCACCTGTTCGACCGTCAAGTTGTTGTCCACGGCGAGCGAAATCGAATGGATGAGTTCGCTGGCGCGCGGCGCGACCACCACGCCACCGACCACGATGCCGGTGCCGGGGCGGGCGAAGAGCTTCACGAAGCCGTCCCGGATGCCCTGCATCTTGGCCCGGGGGTTGCCGCGCAGCGGCAGCTTGACCTCGACGGCGTCCATCTTGCCGCAGGAGACGTCGGCCGCGGTGTACCCGACGGTGGCGATCTCCGGGTCGGTGAAGACGTTGGAGGCGACCGTCTTGAGGTCCAGCGGCTGTACCGCGTCGCCCAGCGCGTGGTACATGGCGATCCGACCCTGCATGGCCGCCACCGAGGCGAGCATGAAGACGCCGGTGCAGTCGCCGGCCGCGTAGACGCCGGGGGCGGTGGTGCGGGAGACCCGGTCGACCTTGATCTGGCCCCAGTCGTTCAGCTGGACGCCGGCCTCCTCCAGACCGAGGTCGGCGGTGTTGGGGATCGAGCCGACCGCCATCAGGCAGTGCGTGCCGGAGATGACGGTGCCGTCCGCGAGGGTGACCTCCACCCGGTCGCCGATGCGCTTGGCACCCTCGGCGCGGGAGCGGGACATCACGTTCATGCCGCGGCGGCGGAAGACCTCCTCCAGCACCTCGGCGGCGTCCGGGTCCTCGCCCGGCAGCACCCGGTCGCGCGAGGAGACCAGGGTGACCTCGGAGCCGATCGCCTGGTAGGCGCCGGCGAACTCGGCGCCGGTCACGCCGGAGCCGACCACGATCAGCTCGCGGGGCAGCTCCTCCAGGTCGTAGACCTGGGTCCAGGTCAGGATGCGCTCGCCGTCCGGCTGGGCGTCGGGGAGCTCGCGCGGGTGCACGCCGGTGGCGACCAGCACGGCGTCGGCGCGCAGCGACTCGGTGGTGCCGTCGGGCGCCTCCACGATCACCTCGCGGGAGCCGTCCACCGCCTGGCCGCCGGCGCCGAGCCGGCCCTTGCCGCGGAGCACGGTGACGCCCGCCCGGGTGACGGACTGGGTGATGTCGTGGGACTGCGCGATGGCCAGGCGCTTCACCCGTCGGTTGACCTTGCCGAGGTCGACGCCGACCACCCGGGCCGGGGTGTCCACGTGCGGGGTGTCGTCGGCGACGATGATGCCCAGCTCCTCGTACGAGCTGTCGAAGGTGGTCATCACCTCCGCCGTGGCGATCAGGGTCTTGGACGGCACGCAGTCCGTCAGCACCGCCGACCCGCCCAGACCGTCGCGGTCGACGACGGTCACCTCCGCGCCGAGTTGGGCGGCCACCAGGGCCGCCTCGTATCCGCCGGGTCCGCCACCGATGATCACGATCCGAGTCACGCGCACCATTGTCCCGTACGCCGGTAACGAGGACACGCCGGGGGCTCCGCACTGTGTCATGCGACCACGGGCGGCCGCCCCGCCGGTGCGTCCGGGCCCCGTCCGGCGGTGTCCGACGGTCCGTCCGGCGGTGTCCGACGGTCCGTCAGGAAGATCCCCGGGTGCACCCTGGCGGCCGGTGCTCTCCCGTAGGCTGACGACCATGCCCCTCTACGCCGCGTACGCCACCAACCTCGACGCCCGGCAGATGACCCGCCGGGCCCCGCACTCCCCGCTGCGCGGGACGGGCTGGCTGACCGGCTGGCGGCTGACCTTCGGCGGGGAGCAGCTGGGCTGGGAGGGCTCGCTGGCCACGGTGGTGGAGGACGAGAAGGAGCAGGTCTTCGTCTCGCTCTACGACGTGGCGCCGATGGACGAGGACGGCCTGGACCGCTGGGAGGGCGTCCAGCTGGGCATCTACCGGAAGGTCCGGCTGCGCGCGCACACCCTGGACGGGGAGATCCCGGTCTGGACGTACGTGCTGAACGACTGGGAGGGCGGGCTGCCCGCCGCCCGCTACCTCGGGCTGATCGCCGACGCGGCGGAGAGCGCGGGCGCTCCGGACGACTACGTGCTGGACCTGCGCCGCCGGCCCTGCTGACGGGGCACCAGGGGGTTCGGAGGACTCTCCGAACAGCGCGTTCTCCCGTGCGCCGCCGTTTGGACCTACCGCCCATCCGGGTAACGATCCGGCAGTTCAGGGGCGATATGTCTACGCGCGTAGGCGATTGCCGTCTATCCTCGGTCACGTGAACGCATCTCCTCAGTCCAAGCTCTCCGCCGACCCGTACGCCGCCGCCCAGGAGGCCGCCGCCAAGCTGCGCGAGCTGACCGGCGCCGAGCGCCACGACGTCGCCCTCGTCATGGGCTCCGGCTGGGTGCCGGCCGCCGACGCCCTCGGCGAGACCGTGGCTGAGTTCCCGGTCACCGAGCTGCCCGGCTTCCCGGCTCCGGCCGTGGCCGGCCACTCCGGCAAGATCCGGTCCGTCAAGATCGGCGACAAGCGCGCGCTCATCTTCCTGGGCCGCAACCACTACTACGAGGGCCACGGCGTGGCCACCGTGGTGCACGGCGTGCGCACCGCCGCCGCGGCGGGCTGCGAGACCATCGTGCTCACCAACGGCTGCGGCGGCCTGCGCGAGGGCTGGACCCCCGGCCAGCCGGTGCTGATCAGCGACCACATCAACCTCACCGCGGACTCCCCGATCGTCGGCGCCAACTTCGTCGACCTCACCGACCTGTACTCCAAGCGCCTGCGCGAGCTCTGCCGCGAGGTGGACTCCTCGCTGGACGAGGCCGTGTACGTGCAGTTCCGCGGCCCGCACTACGAGACCCCGGCCGAGATCGGCATGGTCCGGGCGATCGGCGGCGAGCTGGTCGGCATGTCCACCACGCTGGAGGCCATCGCCGCCCGCGAGGCCGGCGCCGAGGTGCTGGGCATCTCCCTGGTCACCAACCTGGCCGCCGGCATCACCGGCGAGCCGCTCAACCACGAAGAGGTGCTGGAGGCCGGCAAGGCCAGCGCCGAGCGGATGGGCGCGCTGCTCGCGAAGGTCCTTGAGCGGATCTGACGCGGATCTGACGCAGAATCAGTAGGAAGGGGCCGTTGCTCCGGCGGTGACGCCGGGGCGACGGCTTCGTCAATCCAGAGCCCGGCCGGGTGCCGCCGTCGTGACCACCCGGCGGTACGGCTCGTACGACCCTCAGAGGGAGCTGGCAGCAATGTCCCAGACCACCGATCTGCTCGCGCGCGCCCGGGCCTGGCTCGCCGAGGACCCGGACCAGGAGACCCGCGAGGAGCTGACCGCGCTGCTGGCCGCCGCCGAGGGCGAGCCGGAGGGCGCCGAGCGGATCGCCTGGTCCCGGCTGGCCGAGCGGTTCAGCGACCGGCTGCAGTTCGGCACCGCCGGGCTCCGCGGCGAGCTGGGCGCGGGCCCGATGCGGATGAACCGCGCCGTGGTGATCCGGGCCGCCGCCGGGCTGGCCGCGTACGTGAAGAAGGAGGGGCTCGGCGACCTGGTGGTGGTCGGCTACGACGCCCGCCACAAGTCGTACGACTTCGCCCGCGACACCGCCGCCGTGGTGGTCGGCGCAGGGCTGCGCGCCGCCCTGCTGCCCCGCGCGCTGCCCACCCCCGTGCTCGCCTTCGCCGTCCGCCACCTGGGCGCCGCGGCCGGCGTCACCGTGACGGCCAGTCACAACCCGCCGCAGGACAACGGCTACAAGGTCTACCTCG
Source organism: Kitasatospora sp. NPDC004289 (assembly GCF_053602875.1). NCBI lineage: Bacteria > Bacillati > Actinomycetota > Actinomycetes > Kitasatosporales > Streptomycetaceae > Kitasatospora > Kitasatospora sp. NPDC004289. The sequence continues at coordinate 84,698 of NZ_JBSGEL010000018.1, forward strand.
GCGACGGCTCGCAGATCGTGCCGCCGGCCGACGCGGGCATCGCCGCCGAGATCGACGCGATCGGCTCGCTGGCCGAGGTGCCGCTGGCCGAGGGCGGCTGGGAGGTGCTCGGCGAGGAGGTCCTGGAGGCCTACCTCGACCGGGCCGTCACCGTGGTCGACCCGGCCGGGCCGCGCGACCTCGACGTGGTCTACACCCCGATGCACGGCGTCGGCCGCGACGTGCTGGTGGCCGCCTTCAAGCGGGCCGGCTTCCCCGCGCCGACCGTGGTGGCCGAACAGGCCGAGCCGGACCCGGACTTCCCGACCGTCTCCTTCCCCAACCCGGAGGAGCCGGGGGCGATGGACCTCGCCTTCCGCACCGCCGCCTCGGTCGGCCCCGACATCGTGATCGCCAACGACCCGGACGCCGACCGCTGCGCCGTGGCCGTCAGCGACGGCGGCACCGGCGGCACCGGCAGTGACAACGGCGGCTGGCGGATGCTGCGCGGCGACGAGGTCGGCGCACTGCTCGGCTCCGCGCTGGTGGCCAAGCGGGCCCGCGGCACCTTCGCCACCACCATCGTCTCCTCCACCCTGCTCGGCCGGATCGCCGCGGCCGCGGGCCTCGGCTACGCCGAGACGCTCACCGGCTTCAAGTGGATCTCCCGCGCCGAGGGCCTGCGCTACGGCTACGAGGAGGCGCTCGGCTACTCCGTCGACCCCGAGGGCGTCCGCGACAAGGACGGCATCACCGCAGCCCTGCTGGTGGCCGAACTCGCCGCCGTGCTCAAGCGCTCCGGCCGCACCCTGACCGACCTGCTCGACGACCTGGCGCTGGAGCACGGCCTGCACGCCACCGACCAGCTCTCGGTGCGGGTCTCCGACCTGACGGTGATCTCCTCCGCGATGCAGCGGCTGCGCGAGCAGCCGCCGACGGTGCTGGCCGGCCTCAAGGTCACCCGTGCCGACGACCTCGCCGCCGGCACGCCGGAGCTGCCGCCGACCGACGGCCTGCGCTACTACCTGGCCGGCGAGGGCGTCACCGCCGCCCGCATCGTGGTCCGCCCCTCCGGCACCGAGCCCAAGCTCAAGTGCTACCTGGAGGTCGTCCTCCCGGTCGCCACCGCCGCCGACCTCGGCGACACCCGGACCCGGGCCACCGCCCTGCTCGACGCGATCAAGCGCGACCTCGCCGCAGCGGCCGGCATCTGACGGACCGTCCGCGCACGACGGAGCCCCGTCCCGGTCCTCCGGGGCGGGGCTCGCGACGTCGCTCAGGCGAAGCCGAGCTCGGTGAAGGCGCAGCCGCCGCGCTCGGCGGCGGTGAGAGCCGGACCCGGGGAGAGCCGGGGCGCCTGGCGGACGTACTGCCGGAAGCCCGCCGCCCGGAACCTCAGGTCGAAGGAGTGGCCCTGCAGGTGCCACTGCGGCCACTGCGCGCGGCCGTCCGGCGCCGGGAGCCGGTGCACCTCGTCCAGCTCCAGCTCCAGCCAGAGGTCCTTGAAGTCGAGACCGCCCTGGACGTCCCAGACCTCCTCGAAGACCAGGGTGGCCGGGGCCACCCAGAACGAGAAGGTCTTGGCCGGCCGCACCGGGTGCACCCAGCGGACGATGTGGTCGAGGTCCAGCAGCAGGCGCGGGGACACCTCGGCCTGCTGGACCGTCAGCCCGTGGACCGTCGCGTCGTGCCAGCCCATCGACTCGAAGTCCGCGTCGCTCCAGACGCTCTTCTCCAGGCCCGACTCCGGATGGACCGCGGTGGTCACGACCGCACGGCCAGCAGGTAGCTGCGGTCGGTCTCGGCCTCGTGGGGGTGCGGGGCGCGGTCGAGGCGGGCGCGGAGGGTGAAGCCGGCGGCGGTGAGGTCGGCGGTCACCGTGTCGGGGTCGAGGAAGTGGAAGGTCACGTCCACCTGGTGGCCCCACCAGTCGGTGAGGTGGCGGGCCTCGCTGCCGCGGTGGAAGGCGAGCAGCAGCGGGGCGCCCGGGCGGAGGGTGCGGGCGACCTCGGTGAGGACGGCGCGGTGCTCGGCCGGGGGCAGGTGGATCAGCGAGTACAGGGCGACGGCGCCGCCGAACTCGCCGTCGGCGGCCGGCAGGCCGCGCAGGTCGCCCTCGCGGAACTCGGCGGACGGGTGGTCCCGGCGGGCCAGCTCGACCATCGCCGGGGAGAGGTCGATGCCGACCGCCCGGGCGCCGTGGTCGGCCAGCCAGCCGGTGACGTGGCCGGGCCCGCAGCCCAGGTCGGCGACCGGGGCCTGCGGGTCCGTCAGCTGCTCCAGCAGGGCGGTCAGCAGGGCCCGGTCCAGCGGCTTGCCGGCCAGCTCGTCGCCGATGCGGTCGGCGTACTCCTGCGCGACCGTGTCGTAGCTGCGGCGGATCGGGTCCTGGTCCGGGCCCTGGCCGGCTTCCGCCGCTCCCCCCGTGGCGTCCATCAGGTGACCGCGATCAGGGTGACGAGGGTGATCAGTCCGACCACCGCCGGGGCGATGATCCACCAGCACCAACGGACCGTCACCTCGCCCGCCGCCTCCGGACGGGCGGCGTTGCGCTCGGCGATCTCCTGGAGGGTGATCACCACCTGGTCGGACCAGGCCTTGGTCGGGTCGACCTCGCCGGCGTTGCCGCTGCGCAGCGGGTTGGTCAGCGAGGCGGTCCGGGAGGCGCGCGGGTCGCCGCCGGCGGCGGCCCGGGCGGCGGCCCGGCCGGCCTTCTTGCGGGCCCGCAGCGAGACCGGGACGGCCCAGACCTGGTACTTCTTGCCGCCCGCGAACAGCTCGACCGAGTACCCGGCGCGCAGGCCCTCTACGGACACCCAGGGGGCGTGCACCGTGCGGAAGGGGTTGCGCACCAGCAGCCGCCGGTCGTTGGCCAGCACGGCGGGGCGAAGCGTGTACGCGACCACCGGCAGGCAGAAGACCGGGGCGCAGGCCAGCGCGATCCAGGGGGTGCGGCCACCGCCGTTGAGCGCGGCGTCGATGATCAGCCACCCGGCCACGGCCAGCAGCATGATCCCGGAGATCACGCCGGGGACGGAGCGGTAGACGCGGTCCGCGTACTGGGGCTCGGAGGCGGCTCTGCCCGGGTCGGGCTTGCCGTCGGATTCGGTCATGGGGCCGATTCTGCCCCATCCGCCCCGGCCGGTGTCCGCGCCACCGGGCCGTCCTCGGCCGGGCGGCGCGAGGGCTTGCACCTCACGCGACGTCAGGGGGGATCGTTGGGCCCATGACCATCGACCAGACGTGGAAGGTCGGCGCACTCGCGGAGGCGAGCGGGCTGACCGTCCGTACCCTGCACCACTGGGACCGGCTCGGGCTGCTCAGCCCGTCCCGGCGGACCTCCTCCGGGCACCGCGAGTACACCGAACAGGACGTGGCCCGGCTCTACCAGGTGCTCGCGCTCCGTCGGCTCGGGCTGGGCCTGGAGACCATCGCCACCTGCCTCGACGCGGGGGTCGACCCGGTCCGGCTGGTCGGCGAGCACCTGGCGGGGGTGACCGCCGCGCTCGCCTCGCTGGAGCTCCTTCAGCGTCAACTGACCTACATCCACGCCGAGTTGTCGGCCGAGCGGGCGCCGGACACGGCGGCCCTGATCGAGGTGCTCCGGGGTATGGGCGGCGCCGGCCCGGAGGGCGGGGCGGCGCTCCGCCGCCACCTGGACGAGGACCAGGTGGCGACCCTGCGGGACCGGGCCTCGGCCCTGGGCCCCGCAGCCCACTACCTGCTCGGCGTCGAGTGGCCCGAGCTCTACCGCCGGGCGGAGGCTCTGCGGGCCGCCGGGGTCGAGCCCGCCGATCCCCGGGTGCGGAAGCTGGTGACGCGGATGGACGAGCTGGGCGCGCTCTTCACCGGCGGGGACGGCGCCCTGTCCGGCGCGGTGAAATCCGCCTGGCAGGCGGAGCCGGCCGCCCTGTCCGGCGACCCGACCGCCCCGGCCGACGCCTGGCACGACCTCACCACGTACCTCGACCACGCCCGTTCCGTCGCATGACCGGCCCCGGAGGAGTCCCCGTGAACCGTCGCCCCCGCATCGCCCTCGCGCTGTGCGCCGTGCTGCCCGTCCTGCTCACCGCCGTGGTCGGCCTCACCGCCCTGACCGCGGCCGGGGCGGTGCGGTGGACGGTGCTCCCGTCCGTCCTGCTCGCCGTCGCCGTGCTGGGGGGCGTCGCCTTCCTCCGCACCGGTGCGCGGCCCCGCTCACGGACGCGGTTCCGCCGCTGACCGCGCCGTCCGGGGGGCCAGGGCGGCCACCAGGTCACCGGCCGTCAGACGTTCCACCGCTTCGGGTGCCGCGTCGACCGGGCCCGGGTAGAGGCGGTAGAGCGCCCCGGAGAGCCCTTCCGGAGCGGGGACGTCGCCGTCGACCAGGGCGGCGAACACCCGCTTCCCGGCGAGCTGCCCGGGGAGAGCGGCGGCCGCCGCCGACGGGCCGTCGGCATCGCGCCGGGCCCGCAGTCGGGCGGCGAAGGCCTCCCGGTCCTCGTCCGCACCGCGCCGCCACGGCCGGACGCCGCCGTCGCAGCCGCGCACCAGCACCTCGGCCGCGGTGGCCGCCGCGCGGGCGCAGGCCACGTCCCAGAGGGTGGCCCGCTGGTCCGGGGAGAAGTGGGCGAGCACGTCGCGGCTGAGCGCGCCGACCTCCTCGTGGTGGCGGTACACGCTGTGGAAGCCGCCCTCGGCACCGGTGTTGAGGTCGGTCCAGGTGTAGCGGCGGTCGGCCAGGTCCACGATCATCGGGACACTGACCTTGGCGTCGCCGACCAGGTCCATCCGCTGGCGGACCTCCCGGGGGTGGTAGTGCCGTCCGCCCGACGGCGTGCCACCGAGGTCCATGAAGCCGGTGAAGGCGTCCGTCAACTGCTCGAAGGACACGTCGTTGTAGCTGAAGACGATCATCACCGCGTACCGCGAGCCGCCCGCCCGCAGCCGCTCCAGGTCGAGGTCGACGAACTCGCTGACGCCGTCCGGCGGCGGTGCCGACACGAAGTCGCCCGAGTGCACGGCGGCCCGGTCGCCGTGCACCAGGTTGGTGTAGTCGCACAGCCCGGTGAAGCGCCACCGCTCGTCGTACAGCGCGACCGAGAGGTCGAGGTCGACCCGCAGGTGCTCGGGCTGCATCCAGTGCAGGAACAGCCGCAACCGGTCCCCCGCGGGCAGCGGCTGACGGCTCCCGCGCGGGACGGAGACCAGGGTGCGGGCGGCGGCCCGCTCGGCGAACGGTGCGATCAGGTCCACCAAGGCCTCGTCCAGCAGCGCGAGTTGGTACCGCTCGCCGCCGTCGGCGCCGCGGCGTACCAGTTCCGCCTCGATCAACGCGCAGACCGGCGCCGAGAGTTCGGCGGGGACGGCGGTGCCGTGGTCCTCCCGGGCGTGGGCCAGCGAGACCGTGCCGCGCGGGAAGTAGAGGCGGCGCTCGCCCGCCGTCCGGCTGCCGCGCAGCCGCCCGTACGCGCCGAGCAGCGGGCCGGGAGCGACCCGGAGCAGCGCGGCCGCCACCGTCCCCAGCAGCGGACCGGGCAGCGGCGCACCGGGAGCGGTGGTGGCGTGCACCCGCAGGACGTGGTGCAGCCTGCGGACCAACTCGCCCGGTCGTGACGCCAGTTCGACCGTGGCCGCCATGACGTCACCGGCCGCGAGCAGGGTCTCGACCCGCCCGGCGAAGCCGGTGAAGGCCAGCTTGGTACGTCCGCCCGCCCGTACCACCCGCAGCGGCTCCCCGACCTCCTCCGGCGCGAGCCCGTGCGCCGTCAGGTCGGTCTCCCGGAGCAGCAGGAAGGCGGTGGTGACGTTCGGGAAGCGCTGCCGGTGCTCGTACGGGTGGAGCAGTTCGCCCGCCCGCAGCCAGGCCGAGCGGTGGCGGCGCAGGTCCTCGGCCAGGGCCGTCGGCGGCAGGCCCTCCAGGATCGCCAACAGGCCCTTGCGGAGCGGCCGGGAGAGGTTGCGCAGCCGGAGCCGGCGGGCGGTGCCGCGCAGCAGGTCCGGCTCGGCGCCGGACCTGGCCCAGAGCAGCCGGAGCACGTCGGTCGCGGTGTCGATCCGCTCGGCGAGCACCGGGAGGGCGTCCACGCCGTCCCGCCGGAGCAGCTCGGCCAGCACGGTGGCCTTGGTCTCGCGCAGCTGGATCCGCTCCGGGAGCCACCGCGCGAGGTCCGCCGGAGCGTGCGCCAGCAGCGCGGCCAGGTCCTCGCGGTCCTGCGGGGAGAGCGGGGTGCGGCGGGCCAGCAGCCTGCCGAACTCCGCCATGGCGACGTCGAGTTGACTGCCGGAGAGCAGCCGCAGCGGCCGCATCACCCGTTCGCCGCCGTACTCCTCGGCGGCCTTCCGGCCGAGCCGGCTGTCCTCCGGCAGGTAGCCGCTCGGCCCCAGGGGCGTGGCGCAGACCGGGCACCGGTCGCCGCGGCCCCGCGCCGTCAGCCCGTCCAGGCAGCCCGCGCAGAGCAGGTGCGCGCAGGGCGCGAGGGCTCCGACGCCCGCCTCGGCGCCACGGCGGCCGCAGTGGGCTCACGGCTGGTTGGGCTGGTTGAGCAGGAAGGCCCGGATCTGCCGGGAGTACAGGACGTGCGCGTGGTCGGGCACGGCGTCCGGGAAACGGCGGAACAAGGGGGTGTGCTCGCGGTCCGCTCCGAGCAGGTGGTCGATCCGGGCGAGCAGTCCGTCGCCCGTCTCGGCGAGCCGGGCGGGGGCCAACGTGGCCAGGGCTGCGCGTAGTTCGCCGGTGAGCAGGTAGCCGCGCAGGGCCAGGTCGGCATCGAGCGCCACCAGGCCGCGAAGGCTCCACGGATCGGGAGCGGCCAGCAGGTCACCGGGGGCCACGCAGACGCCACCGCGCCGGCGGAGCAGGAAGGAACCGAGATCGAGGTCGACGCGGACGTCGAAGGGAGCCGTAGTGGCTCGGGGCATGCGGAGTGATCCCTCTACGGAGGCGACAGAAGGGGATCGGGCGGAGAGGGGGCGCGCTACGGGGTTCGAAGGGTGGTGGAGAAGGAAGCACGCCGCGGAGCCGCCCGCCGGGCCACCGTAGACCAGCCGCCCGGTGGATGCCCAGCGATTTAACGGCGGCGGCCCGGCGGGTCGGCTGCGGCTCCGGTTCCGGGCCTGGCGACGGGCCCGCTCAGCGGTCCGGGTCGTGCACCGCGCGGGTCCACTCGTGTTCGAACTCCGGTGCGGCGATCACGAACGGCAGCCACTCGGGCGAGTACCGGTCCAGCCACGGGGTGTTGAACGGCCAGTCGTCCGGGGTGCTCCGGAAGGCCCGGCCGTCCTCCTCCAGCTCGACCTGACGCAGCCGTCGACGTCGGCCTCGGCCAGGTCCCACTCCTCGGCCTCGGCTCGGGTGGACGGGGCGTGGACCACCTCGACCTGGGCGAAGGTCTCCACCAACTCGCGTTCGGAGCGGGCGCGGACCCACCACCAGCTGCCGCCCATGCCGTAGTCGTGCAGCACGAGGAAGCGGGTCTTCGACGCGGCGTCGTCGGTCACCGGCCCACCGTAACGGGGCGTCAGTCGGTGCGACGGCGGAGGGTGGCCGCGCCGAGGGTGAGGGCCAGCAGGGTGCAGCCGGCGATCACGGCCAGGTCCGTGAGGAGTGCGCCGCTGGTGCCGGCGGTGGTGGTGAGGCGGTTCATGGCGTCCACCGCGTAGGAGAGCGGGAGGACGTCGGAGGCCCAGCGGAGCGGGGCGGCCATCGCGTCACGGGGCACGAAGAGGCCGCAGAGCAGGAGTTGGGGGAGGATCACCGCCGGGAGGAACTGGACGGCCTGGAACTCGGTGCGGGCGAAGGCCGAGACCAGCAGGCCGAGCGCCATGCCGAGCAGGCCGTCGCCGAGGGCGACCGCGAAGAGCAGCCAGGTGGGGCCCTGGACGTCGAGGCCGAGCAGGCCGAGGGTGAGGCCGGCCGCGAGGGCGGCCTGGACCAGGGCGACCAGGCCGAAGGCGAGGGCGTAGCCGAGGAGGAGATCGAGCTTTCCGAGCGGCATGGTGAGCAGGCGCTCCAGGGTGCCGGAGGTCCGCTCGCGCAGCATCGCGACCGAGGTGACCAGGAACATCACCAGCAGCGGGAAGATCCCGAGCAGGGCGGCACCGACCCGGTCGAACTGCTGCGGCTGGTCGTCGAACATGTAGCGCAGCAGGGTGAGCAAGAGGCAGGGCACCACCAGCAGCATCGCCAAGGTCCGTGGATCGTGCCGGAGTTGGGCGAGGACGCGGCGGGCGGTGGCCAAGGTCCGGGCAGTGTTCACGAGGTGCTCCCCACCAGGGTCAGGAAGGCGGCGTCGACGTCGGCGGCACCGGTGCGGCGGAGCAGTCCGTCGGGGGTGTCGGAGGCGAGCAGGCGGCCCTCGCGCATCAGCAGCAGCCGGTCGCAGCGGACCGCCTCGTCCATCACGTGGCTGGAGACGAGGAGGGTGGCACCGCCGTCGGCCAGGCCGCGGAACAGCTGCCAGAGCTCCTGCCGGAGCACCGGGTCCAGCCCGACGGTGGGCTCGTCCAGGACCAGGAGTTCGGGGCTGCCGAGCAGCGCCGTGGCGAGCGAGACCCGGGCCCGCTGGCCGCCGGAGAGGTGCGCGGTGCGGGCGTCGCGGTGCCCGGTGAGGCCTACGGCCTCGATCACCCGGGCCGGGTCGGTGGGCGGGGCGCCGAGCACGGCGGCGAAGTAGCGGAGGTTCTCGGCCACGGTGAGGTCGTCGTAGACGGCCGGGGCCTGGGTGACGTAGCCGATCCGGTGGCGCAGCTCGGCCGCCCCGGCCTCCCGGCCGAGCACCTCGACCCGGCCGCCGGCGGTCTTCTGCACCCCGACGATCGAGCGCAGCAGGGTGGTCTTGCCGCAGCCGCTGGGGCCGAGCAGGCCGGTGATGCTCCCGGCCGGGACGTCCAGGTCCAGACCGTGCAGCACGGTGTGCCCGCCTCGGACGACGGTCAGTCCGGCGACCCGGACCGCTGAATTCATCATGTGATGAGTTTTGCGCCGCAGGCGGGTGCCGTCAAGGAGCGCGGCGGGCTTTCGGTGGCGGCGGGCCTTGTGGCGGCGGGCCCTTTGGTGGCGGGCCGTCAGTACAGGACGGCGCAACCGCGGCGGGTGAGCTCGGCCAGGGCGGCCGGGGAGGGGCGGGCCGCGTTCCAGCGCAGGTCGAGCTTCTCCAGGGCGGGGAGTTCGGCGACCCAGTCGGGAAGGGTGGCCAGCTGGTTGGAGCGCAGGTCGAGGTGGCGCAGCCGGGGCAGGGCGGCGAGCGGCTCCGGGACGGCGGTCAGCCGGTTGTCCCGCAGGTCGAGGTACCGGAGGTCGGCCAACGCGGCGGTGGAGGAGGGGAGTTCGGTGATGGCGTTGCCGCGCAGATGGAGTTCGCGGAGGGAGCGGAGCCGGCCGAGGGTGGCGGGGAGGGCGGCCAGGCGGTTGTGCTCGGCGCGGAGTTCGCGGAGGGAGGCGAGGCCGGCGAGGGCGTCCGGGAGGCGGGAGAGGCGGTTCTCGCCGATGTTGAGGTAGCGCAGCGCGGCAAGGCGGCCGAGGGCATCGGGGAGGGCGGTGAGGTGATTGTCGTGCAGGTAGAGGAAGTCCGAGAGGTCCGTCAACTCGCCCAGCTCGGGCGGGACTTCGGTGAGGCGGTTGTGGCCGAGGTCGAGGGTGCGGAGCCGCCGGAGGGCGGCGACGGCGGGCGACAGCTCGGTGAGCTCGTTGTCGGCGAGGATCAGGACGCGCAGCTCGGTGCGACGCCAGACCTCCTCGGGGACGTGACCCAGGCGCTGCTTCCAGAGGTCGAGGGTCGGCTCGTCCGTCCCGGTCACGGCGTCACCAGGTAGTTCTGGAAGGTGCGGGCGATCAGCGGGTGCAGCTCGTCGCGGGTGGCGGAGGCGAGCGGCTCGACCTTCACCACGTAGCGGGCCATCGCCAGTCCGACGATCTGGGAGAACATCAACTCGGCGCGCAGCTCGGGCTGTTCGACCTCCAGCCGGGAGGCGATCCGGTCGATCAGCTCGGCCGCGACGAAGCCCCGCATCAGCGCCGCCACCTGCTCGGTGGTGGCGGCCGCCCGGATCAGCGCCAGCAGACGGTCCAGCACGCCGGGCTGCTCCCAGAGCGTCAGCAGGAAATCGGCCACCCGGCCGCCGACGCCGGCCTGGTCGCCGGCCAGCGCCAGCTCCACCACGGCCCGTGGATCGACGGGCAACTCCAGGGCGGCGAGGAAGAGTTGGTCCTTGGTGCCGAAGTAGTGGTGCAGCAACGCCGCATCCACCCCGGCGGCCCGGGCGATCGCCCGCATGCTCGCCTTCTCGTACCCGCGCGCGGCGAACTCGGCCCGCGCGGCTTCCAACACCGTCCGCCGGGTGTCGGCCCCACCGGGCCGCCGCCCGGTCCGCTTCGCCGGCTTCTCTGAGGAGGTCACCGCCCAACTCTATGCACGCACCCGCAGACCCGGGCGCAGCCCCGCGACCGGGCGGCTCAGTTGCGCAGGCCCAGGACCAGGCGAATCGCGTCCTCCACCCGGCGCAGCTCGGCCGGAGCCAGCAGCCCGAGCCTCTTGCGGAGCCGCGCCTTGGCCACGGTGTGCAGGTCCGCACAGTTCACGTACGACTCGTCGTACTTGGTCAGACCCGACTCCGGCCCGACCGGGACGTGCGTGGACTCCGGGCCGGAGGTACCGGTGATCAGCACGACCGTCACCGCAGCCAGTGGCTCCGCGATCCGGTTCACCGTCAGGACCACCACGGGGTGGGGCCCCAACGGCTGCGGCAACGCACAGGCCCACACCTCGCCACGGAGTGCCGCACCCCGGCTCACCACTGCATCTCGTCCACGGCCGCCAGCTCGGCCTCGGTCGGCTCGGACACGCCATCGGGCAGGGGAGCCGGGTACCCACCGTGGAAGGCGCGGATCTCCTCGGCCGCGGTCACCTCCGCGGCCTCCCGGGCCAGGAGGCGCAGCCCCTCCCTGAGGGCATCCGAGGTCGACTCCAGCTGCAGGGCGGACATCACCTCCCGCAGGGCCCTCACCTCGTCACCCCGAAGGCGTACCTGCGCCACCTGACTGCCGGCCGGACCGGCCGCGACCGGACCGCGCTTGGCCTTGGCGGACGCACCCTTCTTGGCGACCGCCTTCTTCGCCCGCTTCTTGTCCGACCCAACCGCCGGACCACGATCATGTCGTACAGATGTCATACAGCAAGTCTCCCGGCCGCCTTCGCGCACCGTCAAGCAAGAACTGGCGGGAGATATCGGTCGTGCATCGAACGTGGCTGGGTCTGGCGCGTTGCTACGCGCGTAGATATGCTGCTCTTGTGACCATGTCCACTGTTGCAGCCAATGCCCCCGGCGCTGCGGGCGGCGGCCTTCAGGACGTTGCGGCGTCCGAGGCCTCGCTCCGCCGTTTCCTGCACGGCCTGCCCGGCGTCGACGCCGTCGGCCTGGAAGCCCGCGCCGCCACCCTCGGCACCCGTTCGATCAAGACCACGGCGAAGGCGTACGCCATCGACCTGGCGATCTCGATGATCGACCTGACCACGCTGGAAGGCGCGGACACGGTCGGCAAGGTGCGCGCCCTGTGCACCAAGGGCCGGAACCCCGACCCGAGCGACCCGACCGCCCCCCGGGTCGCCGCGATCTGCGTCTACCCGGACATGGTCGCCACCGCGAAGGCCGCCCTGGCCGGTACCGACATCCAGGTGGCCTCGGTGGCCACCGCCTTCCCGGCCGGCCGCGCCGCGCTGCCGGTGAAGCTGGCCGACACCGCCGACGCGGTGGCCGCCGGCGCCGACGAGATCGACATGGTGATCGACCGGGGGGCCTTCCTCTCCGGCCGCTACATGGACGTCTTCCAGGAGATCGTCGCGGTCAAGGAGGCGTGCAAGCGCCCCGACGGCACCGCCGCCCACCTCAAGGTGATCTTCGAGACCGGCGAGCTGCAGACGTACGACAACGTCCGCCGCGCCTCCTGGCTGGCCATGCTGGCCGGCGCCGACTTCATCAAGACCTCCACCGGCAAGGTGACGGTCAACGCCACTCCCCCGGTCACCCTGCTGATGCTGGAGGCCGTCCGGGACTTCAAGCAGGCGACCGGCATCCAGGTCGGCGTGAAGCCCGCCGGTGGCATCAAGACCACCAAGGACGCCATGAAGTACCTGGTCATGGTGAACGAGACGCTGGGCGACGACTGGCTGACCCCGCACTGGTTCCGCTTCGGCGCCTCCAGCCTGCTCAACGACCTGCTGATGCAGCGTCAGAAGCTGACCACCGGCCGGTACTCCGGTCCCGACTACGTGACGGTGGACTGATCCTCGTGGCCAAGAACAAGAACACCCCCCAGCCGCAGCAGGCCGAGGCCCCCAAGGGCGGCCTGTTCACGTACGCCCCGGCGCCCGAGTCCCCGGCCGCCGCCGGTGACATCGCCACCTCCTACGGGCACTTCATCGACGGCGCCTTCGTCGACTCCTCCGGCAGCGAGGCGCTGAAGACCGTCAACCCGGCCACCGAGCAGGTGCTGGCCGAGTTCGCCCAGGGCACCGACGAGGACGTGGACCGCGCCGTCGCCGCCGCCCGCCGGGCCTTCGCCGACTGGTCGGCGCTGCCGGGCAGCGAGCGGGCCAAGTACCTCTTCCGGATCGCCCGGATCGTCCAGGAGCGCTCGCGCGAGCTGGCGGTGCTGGAGTCGATCGACAACGGCAAGCCGATCCGGGAGACCCGGGACGTCGACCTGCCGCTGGTCGCCGCGCACTTCTTCTACTACGCGGGCTGGGCCGACAAGCTCGACTACGCCGGCTACGGGCCGAACCCGAAGCCGCTCGGCGTGGCCGGCCAGGTCATCCCGTGGAACTTCCCGCTGCTGATGCTGGCCTGGAAGATCGCCCCCGCGCTGGCCACCGGCAACACGGTCGTGCTCAAGCCGGCCCAGACCACCCCGCTGACCGCGCTGCGGTTCGCCGAGATCTGCCGCCAGGCCGGTCTGCCCAAGGGCGTCGTCAACATCGTCACCGGCGACGGCCGCACCGGCGCCGCGCTGACCTCCCACCCGGACGTCAACAAGGTGGCCTTCACCGGCTCCACCCCCGTCGGCCGGGCGATCGCCAAGCAGGTCGCGGGCACCCGCAAGAAGCTCTCGCTGGAGCTCGGCGGCAAGGCCGCCAACATCGTCTTCGACGACGCGCCGATCGACCAGGCGGTCGAGGGCATCGTCAACGGCATCTTCTTCAACCAGGGCCACGTCTGCTGCGCGGGCTCGCGCCTGCTGGTCCAGGAGTCGATCCAGGACGAGCTGCTGGACGCCCTCAAGCGCCGGATGGCCACCCTGCGGGTCGGCGACCCGCTGGACAAGAACACCGACATCGGCGCCATCAACTCGGCCGCCCAGCTGGCCCGGATCACCGAGCTCTCGGAGATCGGCGAGCTGGAGGGCGCCGAGCGCTGGGCCCCGGAGTGCGAACTCCCGGGCGCCGGTTACTGGTTCCGCCCGACGCTGTTCACCGGCGTCACCCAGGCGCACCGGATCGCCCGCGAGGAGGTCTTCGGCCCGGTGCTCTCGGTGCTGACCTTCCGCACCCCGACCGAGGCGGTCGAGAAGGCCAACAACACCCCGTACGGCCTGTCGGCGGGCATCTGGACCGAGAAGGGCTCGCGCATCCTCTGGATGGCGAACCAGCTCAAGGCCGGTGTGGTCTGGGCCAACACCTTCAACAAGTTCGACCCGACCTCGCCGTTCGGCGGCTACAAGGAGTCGGGCTACGGCCGCGAGGGCGGCCGCCACGGCCTGGAGGCGTACCTCGATGTCTGAGACCACCCTGAGCGTCTTCAAGACCTACAAGCTGTACGTCGGCGGGAAGTTCCCGCGCTCCGAGAGCGGGCGGGTGTACGAGGTGACCGACTCCAAGGGCCAGTGGCTCGCCAACGCCCCGCTCGGCACCCGCAAGGACACCCGTGACGCGGTGCAGGCCGCCCGCGGCGCCGTGAAGGGCTGGGCCGGCACCACCGCGTACAACCGCGGCCAGGTGCTGTACCGGATCGCCGAGATGCTCCAGGGCCGCCGCGAGCAGTTCGCCGCCGAGGTGGCCGCCGCCGAGGGCATCGGCACCAAGAAGGCCGCCGCCCTGGTGGACGCCGCGATCGACCGCTGGGTCTGGTACGCGGGCTGGACCGACAAGATCGCCCAGATCGCGGGCAACACCAACCCGGTGGCCGGGCCGTTCTTCAACATCTCCACCCCGGAGCCCTCGGGCGTCATCGGCGTGGTCGCCCCGCAGTCCGGGACGGGCTTCTCCTTCCTCGGCCTGATCTCGGTGATCGCCCCGGCGATCGCGGCGGGCAACACCGTGGTGGTCGCGGCCGCCGCCGAGGCCCCGCTGCCCGCGCTCTCGCTGGGCGAGGTGCTCGCCACCTCGGACCTGCCGGGCGGCGTGGTCAACGTCATCTCGGGCCGGACCGCCGACATCGCGCCGACGCTGGCCTCGCACCAGGACGTCAACGGGCTGGACCTGGCCGGGGCGATCGCCTCGGACGGGCCCGGCGCGGCGACCGAGCTGGAGGTGCTGGCCGCGGATACCCTGAAGCGAGTGCTCCGCCCGGAGCTCGGCGAGACCGACTTGGCCTGGACCAATGCGCCCGGAACCGAGCGGCTACTCTCCTTCCTGGAGACCAAGACGGTCTGGCACCCGATGGGTATCTGACCTTCCGTCAGGGACAACTCCACACAGACTGGCCCGTCCCCCGTGCCCTCACCCCCCCAGGGCCCGGACGGGCCACGGACGGGCCCGCGCATCTCCCCCCCTTGCGCGGGCCCGTCGCCCTTTCCCGGGCCGGCCCCGTCCTTCCTCCGCCCGTGGTCGCATCCCTGCCTGTCATCCCCTAGGGGCGGGACCCTCCGCACGGGGGTGCACCCGCGCTGAGCTGCGTCGTAGGGTCGTCGAAGGGAAACGATCTTGGGGGGTTCGGGATGTGGGAGATCCTCGGCGAGCTGGCCGTGCTGATGGGGGACGGGCCGCTGCGGGCGCTGCGCGCGCGGCGGGCGATGCGCCGGCTGCGGGCCGGGAAGCAGACCAGGCTGCCCTGCGCGGTGCGCTCCGGACGCCCGGGATGGCCGGCCGAGTACACCAACGGGAGCCTGCTGTTCACCCCCGGGCGGGCGGAGGCGGCGTTCGGGTCCCGGGCGTACCCGTACCTGGAGTTCCCGGTCGGCGGGGAGCTGCTGGACCCGGAGCCGGGGGTCTGGCACGACGAGGACTGGGCGGCCAAGCGGTACGAGCCCGCCGACGGCGGCCCGGTGTACGTCCAGGTGCACAGCCGGTACCTGCCCGCGCTGGGTGTGGCGCTCGTCTCGCCCCCGTCGAAGAACTGACGTCCCGTCGGTTTCGGGATCGCCCGGGAGTGCGTCAGACTGGTGTCTCGTGAGTGACTCCCCCATGAACCCCGCCCCGACGGCGCGTGCGCTGGTCGTCCTGCTGTCCGGGCCCTCCGGATCGGGCAAGTCCTCGCTGGCCGAGCGGACCGGACTGCCGGTGCTCCAGCTCGACGACTTCTACAAGGACGGCGACGACCCGACGCTGCCCCGCCTCCCGGCCGAGGCCGGCGGCGGGACCGACTGGGACTCGCCGCTCTCCTGGCACCTGGACCAGGCCCTGGAGGCGGTCCGCCGGCTGGCGGAGACCGGGCGGGCCGAGGTCCCGGTGTACTCGATCCCGGCCAACGGACGGGCCGGCAGCCGGGAGTTGGACCTGAACGGGGCCCCGGCCTTCATCGCCGAGGGGATATTCGCGGCCGAGCTGGCGAACCTCTGCGCGGACCAGGGCCTGCTCGGCGAGGCGATCTGCCTGCGCAACCGCCCGACCACCACCGCCTGGCGGCGCTTCCGCCGCGACGTCCGCGAGGGCCGCAAGTCCGTGCCGATGCTGATCCGGCGCGGCTGGCGCCTGATGCGCGCCGAGCGCGGCATCGTCGCCCGCCAGGTCGAGCTCGGCGCCCTGGCCTGCGCCGGCCCGGAGGCCGAGCAGCGGGTCCGCGCGGTGGCCACCCGCAGCCCGGCTCCCGCGACGGTCTGACGGCGGATCCGAGGCCCTGGCCGCCCGGCCACACGAACCTCCCGACACCCGGGACGGCCGGACCGGCACCGGGCCGAGCCCTGGCAGCCGCCTGCCGACCGGCACCCTCCACGACCTGACGGCACGCCCGTGGGCCCCGAACATCCGAGAAGGCCGGACTCTCGGCGGGCCGCACGACGAAGGCCGCCCGCAGCCCGGCTCCCGCCACCGTCCGACGACCGACGTCCGACGTCCGAAGTCCGAACCCCGCGCCGCCCGGAGCGGGCTGCCCTGCACCGGGCCGAGCGGTGGCGCTCCGTCAGCTCCGCCCCGCTCGGGACGACGCGGTACGCGTGCATGCAGAAGGGCCCGGTGCCGCTCCCCGGCACCGGGCCCTTCCGTTACGGCCACGTTCCTTCCGGCCACCGCTCCCCCGAGTCGGCTACCGGTTCCCTGACGTGACCTTTCCCGTCCCCCGACGGGAGTCTCGTTACGGCGTCACGCCACCAGCTCGCCGAAGGCGTGCACGGTGTCGCCGTTGCGGTTGAGCTGCTCGTCGTCGCGCAGGCGGCGCAGCGCGCGCCAGATGCTGCTCTTGACGGTGCCGACGCTGATGCCGAGGATGCCGGCGATCTCCGGGTCGGTGCGGCCCTCGTAGTAGCGGAGCACCAGCATGGTGCGCTGGTTCTCCGGCAGCTTCGCCAGCGCCTGCCAGAGCACGGCGCGCAGCTCGGTGCCGCCCATCGCGTCGGTGTCGCCGGCGGTCTCCGGCAGCTCCTCGGTCGGGTACTCGGCGACCTTGCGGCGGCGCCAGGCGGAGATGTGCAGGTTGGTCATGGTGCGGCGCAGGTACCCGCCGACCGCGGCCTTGTCGGTGATCCGGTCCCAGGCGCGGTAGGTGGAGAACAGCGCGCTCTGCAGCAGGTCCTCGGCCTCGTACCGGTCGCCGGTCAGGTGGTACGCGGTGGCGAACAGCGAGGCCCGGCGGGCCTGCACGTAGGCGGTGAACTCGGCGATGTTGTCGCCGGGTTCGGCCTTCGCCGGCTCGAACGCGGCGGCCGGGGCCGCCGGCTCCTCGGCCGGCCGGGCGGGCGCCACGGGCTGCGGCGCGAGCCGCAGCAGCGTGGCACCGGCGCTCTCGCGCCCCTGTCCGCCGACGACGGGGAGCACCCCGCGCAGCGTCAGGGTCTGCGCGGACTCGGTCGCACTCCCCATGCGACCGATTCCGTACAGCTCCCCCCTCGTCCCGCCGAGGCGGCGGGACCCGGTGCTGTGTGCGCACCCCCGTACGATCACGGCACCGGAGTTCTCGTCCGTCCTCACCTCGAAGTGCGTGCGGGACGAACGCGCGTGGTTGACTGCCGCGTTGCTGCGGGTCTTGAGCGTGGCGTTCATCGTGCACCCCCGTGGGTCGGTACGGTTCCTGCCGCCCGGGAACTGCGGCGACATGGAAAATCCTGCCGTCCCGTTGTGATGGGGGTGTCCGCCGACTGTCACAGGGCTGTCACAGCCGCCGGGACCTTCGGCCCGTCGGAGGGGGACGCCAGAAGCGGAGGTTCCGGTTGCAGAGGAGTTGCACGACCTCCCCTGGTGGGTGAAGCCCGGCGCCCCGTGGTCCAGAATGAGCCCGTGCCTTTCCTCCTTCTGATCGAGGACGACGACGCCATCCGGACCGGCCTCGAACTCGCCCTCACCCGCCAGGGTCACCGTGTGGCCGCCGCCGCCTCGGGCGAGGACGGCCTCAAGCTGTTCAAGGAGCAGCGTCCGGACCTGATCGTGCTCGACGTCATGCTCCCCGGGATCGACGGCTTCGAGGTCTGCCGCCGGATCCGGCGCACCGACCAGCTGCCGATCATCCTGCTCACCGCACGCTCCGACGACATCGACGTGGTGGTCGGCCTGGAGTCCGGCGCGGACGACTACGTGGTCAAGCCGGTGCAGCCCCGGGTGCTGGACGCCCGGATCAGGGCGGTGCTGCGCCGGGGCGAGCGCGAGAGCTCGGACTCCTCCACCTACGGCAGCGTGGTCATCGACCGCTCCGCGATGACCGTCACCAAGGACGGCGCGGACCTCCAACTGACGCCCACCGAGCTGCGCTTGCTGCTGGAGCTGAGCCGCCGGCCGGGCCAGGCGCTGTCCCGCCAGCAGCTGCTGCGGCTGGTCTGGGAGCACGACTACCTGGGCGACTCCCGGCTGGTGGACGCCTGCGTGCAGCGGCTGCGGGCCAAGGTGGAGGACGTCCCGTCCGCCCCGACCCTGATCCGCACCGTCCGCGGGGTGGGCTACCGGCTCGACCCGCCGTCCCAGCCCTGACGGCCGCTCAGCACCCGCTCCTCCCCCTGACCGGACCGGAACCGACCGGAGACCAGCCGACGTGACCGACCCCCAGACCGCGCCCCGCCGCCCGGGGCGCAGCCTCCACCTGCGCTCGCTCCGGGTGCGGCTGGTCGCGGTGTTCGCCGTGGTGGCGCTGACCACCGCCTGCTCGGCCTCCGGCATCGCCTACTGGCTGAACCGCGACGGCGTGCTCAAGCGCGCCCAGAACACCGCGCTCAACGACTTCCGGGGATCGGTCTCGCGGAACGTCGGCTCCGTCTCCGGCAGTCCGGCCTGTGCCGAACTCACCTACCTCGCCCAACAGGTGGCCGCCTCGGGGCTCAACTACGACGTGGTGGTGGTCGACCCGAAGGTGACCGGCTGCGTCGCCTCCTCCAACCCGACCCGGTTCACCGAGGCGCAGGTGCCGGCCTCACTGCGGTCGATCGTCGACACGCCGCGCCAGGTCAGCGCCGCCCAGCCGTACGAGTACCACCTGTACTGGCAGCGGTTGAACCTGGACGGCCCGTACCTGGTCGGCGGCAGCCGGGTGGTGAACACCGATCTGACCGCCTACATGTTCAAGTCGCTGGCCAACGAGCGGACCGACCTCAACACCCTGGGCTGGTCGCTGGCGATCGCCACCCTGCTGGCGCTGATCGGCTCGGCCCTGATCGCCCAGGCGGCCGCCGCCACCGTGCTGCGGCCGGTGCGCCACCTCGGCGAGGCCGCCCGCCGGCTCGGCGAGGGCCACCTGGACACCCGCCTGGAGATCGAGGGGGCGGACGAACTCTCGGACCTGGCGCGGACGTTCAACAGCACCGCCGAGGCGCTCTCCGAGCAGGTCGCCGAGCTCAGCGCCCGGGAGGCGCAGAGCCGCCGGTTCGTCGCCGACATGTCGCACGAGCTGCGCACCCCGCTCACCGCGATGACCGCCGTCACGGACATCCTGGAGGACGAGGCCGAGTCGCTGGACCCGATGATCGAGCCCGCCGTCCGGCTGGTGGTCAGCGAGACCAGGCGCCTGTCCGACCTGGTGGAGAACCTGATGGAGGTGACCCGCTTCGACGCGGGCACCGCCAAGCTGGTCGCCGACGAGGTGGACGTGGCGGATCTGATCATGTCCTGCATCGACGGCCGCGCCTGGTACGACGCGGTGGAGGTGGACGCGCCGCGCGGCATCCTCGCGGTGGTGGACCCCCGGCGCCTGGACGTGGTCTTCGCCAACCTGATCGGCAACGCCCTCAAGCACGGCGGCTCGCCGGTGCGGGTGAAGGTCCGCCAGGACGGCGAGAAGGTGGTCATCGACGTCTCCGACAGCGGCCCGGGCATCCCGGAGGACGTGCTGCCGCACGTCTTCGACCGCTTCTACAAGGCCGACAAGGGCCGCGCCCGGTCCGAGGGCAGCGGTCTGGGGCTGTCCATCGCGATGGCCAACGCGCAGATCCACGGCGGCACCATCACCGCCGCCAACTCCCCCGACGGCGGCGCCGTCTTCACCCTCACCCTCCCGATCCGTCCCGAGGAGGCCACCCAGTGACCCCCCGTCAGCTCCTGGCGGGCGCCCTCCTCGCCCTCGCCCTGACCGGCTGCGGCATCCGCCCCACCGCCGTCCCGGTCGACGCGGGCGCCCCGGCCGTCCGCACCGCCTGCCCGAGCCCGGTGCACATCCCGGAGGCCCCCGCCCCGAGGCCCTCCGTCTCCTCCGCCGGGTCCGAGTCCGACTCGGGCTCCGGTTCCGGCTCAGGGGCGGCCAAGGCACCGGCGGTCTCGCCGACCCCGGCCCCGCTGTTCAGCGTCAGCCAGACGCCGACCCCGACGCCCACGCCCACACCGACCGCGAATCCCTCGCGCTGCCCGTAACGGGCGTCACCCGGCCGGCCGTGGAACCGTTCGGTCCGGCGGCCACGTCGTGGGGGGTGTGACCGATCAGGCGGAGACGGGACGTGGCGGGCCGGCGGTGTCGGCCCGGCTGCGGCTGGTGGGCGTGCTGCTGCTGGCGGCGTACCTCGGACTGGTCGGGTGGGTGGTGCTGCGGCCGGTGGACGTCGGCTGGACCAGCCCGGCCAACCTGACGCCCTTCGGCTCGGTCCGGTACGCCTTCGAACTCGGCTGGCCCGAGGGCGCCCGGCAGTTGGCCGGCGGGCTGCTGCCGCTGGCCCCGCTCGGGGTGCTGCTGCCGCTGGCCGGCGGCCGGGTACGGGCCCGCTGGCTGCCCTCGCTGCTGCGGACCGCGGGCACCACGGCGCTGATCGCCACCGCGCTGGAGATCCTCAAGGGCTGGGCGCCCGGCCACGTGCTGAACGTGGACGACCTGATGCTCGGTACCCTCGGCGCCGGCGTGCTCCACCTGGCCGTCGTCCCGGCCGCCCGGGCCTGGACCCTCGCGCTCGGCCGCCCCGGCCGCCCGTCCGACGCCGCTCCGGACCCGGCGGCGGAGCCGGCACCGCTCCAGACCCCGTTCCAGGCGCCTTTCCAGGGCCAGCGCCCGCTGCGGCCGCTGGAGGCCGGCCGGCGCGGCGGCCTGACGGGGGCTCAGCCCTCCCGCTAGGCCTGTTCGTCGGAGCTTCCCGCCGGGCTTCGCCTTCGGCTGACGGACCATCGAGGACGGCGACGCGCTGCTGACGCCCGGCCGTGCGGCCGGTGCACTCGGGGTAACCCCGAGGGGAACCCTGACCCGGGGAGTACTCCTGCCCGGTGAGAAGGCGGGGTCGGGGATCGGCATCCAGACGGACGGCCCGGCGGGATCGGGACGGGAGTATGGAGTCATGCCCGCCGGAGAGGCCGGACCGGGCGCCAGTCAGACGGAGCTGATCAGAATGGCCCTCGCCCGCCCCCGCCACAACCGCGTCATCGCCGGCGTCTGCGCCGGGCTCGCCAAGCGTTTCGGGCTGGCCCCCTGGACGGTCCGGATCATCGCCATCGCCTCCTGCCTGCTCCCCGGCCCGCAGTTCCTGATCTACCTGGCGCTCTGGCTGCTGCTCCCCCAGGAGCCGTGAGCACCCGCCCCGCACCGACCGTCCACCGAACGCCGGGAGCCCCCGGTCGGCCCTTCGCGGGCCGGCCGGGGGCTCCCCTCGTGACGGGGCCCTGTGTGCGACGGGGCGTCAGGCGGTGGCCGGGGCTCGGAAACGGGGAACGGCCCGCCCCGGACGGGGAGCGGGCCGGACCGGAGGCCGCCACCCGCACGCGAGGTGCGGACGACGGCCCGGAAGCCGGACGGAGTGGGTCAGCCGCCGATGCCCGGGAGGCCGCCGCCGGGCAGACCGCCGCCGACGAGGCCGGTCACGCTGCCGACGGGCGTCTTGTCGAGGCCCTCCGCGCCGGGAAGCGGGACCGGGAGGGCGCGCGGCGCGGCGGCGTCGGCGACCGGCGCGGCGGCGCCGTCCACCATCGGGGCGGTCTGGTCGGTGACCGGGGCGGTCATCGGCTGGGCCGACTCCGGGGCCTGCGCGACCGGGCCGGCCACGTCCGGGTTGAGGTTGCCGACGGCCTCGGTGACCGGGGCGGTGGCGGGCAGCTTGCCGACGGTGCTGGTCGCGGCACCGGTCAGCGCACCGGAGTTGGTGAGCAAGCTGGTCGGGCCCCCGAGCCCGCCCGGGGCGGCAGCGGAGGCGGAACCGGCAGCAACGGCCGCGATCGCGACGCCGAGCGCAGCGGTCCCGGCAGCCTTCAGAGTGGCCTGCTTCATGAGTTGGTCCTCGTGTCCTCGTCGGTGGCCGACGCGACGGCACGCACCCATGGAGTGCCCACCGCTACGCCGTGTCAGCTGTGACTGGCACACCGTAGTGACTGCGTCGCACGCGGATCAAAGACGCGTAACTCACTTGGCCCATTTGTCAGATGAGCGCGGAACCAGTGGTCACGGTTCCGCGCTCATCCGTTCGGCCATCCGAGCAGATGTCAGGCCTTGGCGCTGAACAGCCACTCGGCCTTGAGCTCGGCGTAGCCCGGCTTGATCACGTCGTTGATCATCGCCAGCCGCTCGTCGAAGGGCAGGAACGCGGACTTCATCGCGTTGACGGTGAACCACTCCATGTCCGCCAGGGTGTAGCCGAAGGCGTCCACCAGGTGGCCGAACTCCTGGCTCATCGACGTCCCGCTCATCAGGCGGTTGTCGGTGTTGACGGTGACCCGGAACTTCAGCCGGCTGAGCAGGCCGATCGGGTGCTCGGCGTAGGAACTCGCCGCCGCCGTCTGGAGGTTGGAGGTCGGGCACATCTCCAGCGGGACGCGCTTGTCGCGCACGTAGGCGGCCAGCCGGCCCAGCTCCACGGAGCCGTCCTCGTTGACGGTGATGTCGTCGATGATCCGGACGCCGTGGCCGAGGCGGTCCGCGCCGCAGCACTGCAGCGCCTCCCAGATCGACGGCAGGCCGAAGGCCTCGCCGGCGTGGATGGTGAAGTGGTTGTTCTCGCCCTTGAGGTAGTCGAAGGCGCCCTGGTGCCGGGTCGGCGGGTGGCCCGCCTCGGCGCCGGCGATGTCGAAGCCGACCACGCCCTGGTCCCGGTAGCGGTTGGCCAGCTCGGCGATCTCCTGCGAACGGGCGGCGTGCCGCATGGCCGTCAGCAGCGTGCCCACCCGGATCCGGTGACCCTTCTCGCGGGCGTTCGCCTCGCCGAGGCGGAAGCCCTCGTTGACCGCCTCCACGACCTCGTCGAGGGTCAGGCCCTTCTCCAGGTGCTGCTCCGGCGCGTAGCGCACCTCGGCGTAGACGACGCCGTCGGCGGCCAGGTCCTCCGCACAGTCGGCGGCGACCTTCACCAGCGCCTCGCGGGTCTGCATCACCGCGCAGGTGTGCGCGAAGGTCTCCAGGTACCGCACCAGCGAACCGGAGTCGGCCGCCTCGCGGAACCACACTCCCAGCTCCTTGGGGTCGGTGGTCGGGAGCCCCTCGTACCCGACGGCTGCGGCCAGCTCGACGATGGTCTCGGGGCGCAGACCGCCGTCCAGGTGGTCGTGCAGCAGCACCTTCGGTGCGCGGGCGATCTGGTCGGCGGTGGGGATGCGGGGGCCTGTGGTGCCCGTGATGGCAGTCTGCTTCTCCATTGCGGGAGTGTAGCCCCTACGCGCGTAGATTCACCACGCAGAATCCCGGATTCCATCGAACGGCGCAGCGCGGAGCGCCTGGCGGTGAGCCCGTACCGGACCGGACACCGCACACCGACGGGCCGCCCGGCCGGACCGGAGGGCGGCTCCGGGGTCCGCGGAGCCGCCCCGGCCCGCTGCGGGTGGTCAGCCCTTGAGGCGGTGCTTCAGGGTGAGCAGGGCGCCGGTGGGGCCGTGGGGGGCGAGCCAGGTGGTGTCCTCGCGGTCGGTGGCGTCGAAGCGGTACTTGTAGGGCTCGGTGCCGCGGAGGAAGTCGAAGACGGCGAGCTTCTGGTCGGCGCAGGCGCGGACCGCCTCCGCGATGATCGCGGTGCCGAGCCGCAGCGGGGCCCAGGACGGGTCCCAGCCGATCTGGTAGTAGGCGAAGGTGTCGCGCCAGAGGAAGCCGTAGAGCCCGCCGATCACCGTGCCCTCGTGCTCGGCGACCAGGAAGGCCGGCCCGGCCCCGGGGCGGGCCCGGGAGACCAGGAGCCGGTGCAGTGGCAGCCGGTCCTCGTCGAAGGTGGTGCCCTTGCCGAGGGCGTCGCGACGCAGCCGGTGCAGCCGCACGATCGCGGGCAGCAGCCCAGCGTCGGCCTCGCCCGGCGCCACCCAGCGGAACGTCACCCCGGCGGCCGCCAACTTCCGCCCGTACCGCCGCAGATCGGAGCGGAACTGCTTGGACCCGAGCACCTCGAAGCCGTCCGCCAGCCCCACCCGGGGGCAGGACTGCCCGGCGACCCGCCGGGCCCCGCCGGGCAGCAGGTCGGCCGCGCCGGGGTCGAGGTCGGGCAGCCACAGCGTCTCGCGGCGGGCCAGCCCGCCCAGCCAGGCGCGCAGTTCGGCCCGCCGCCCGGGCCGGCAGGCGAAGGTGCCGTGGTCCGCCGCCCCGGGCCCGCTGCCCAGCGGGGTGAGGCAGCGGACGGCGGCGGGGAGCCGGGGGTGCAGGCGCAGACTGGTGCGGTGCAGCGGGGCGACGGCCTCGACGGTGCCGTCGGCGGCCCGCCAGACGGCGATCTCGGCCGGGCCGCGACGCCCGAGGGTCTCCCACCAGGCGAGCACCCAGTCCGGGGTGGCGAACCACGAGGCCCCCGGATCCTCCTCGGCCAACTCCCGCCAGCCGTCGATCAGTTCACCCGACAGATCCCCCGGCGCGTACAGCTCCGGCACCAGCCCCACCCCCACGATCCCTCCGAACCCCCGGGGCGTCAGCAGCCGCCGCGCAGCCGGTGCACCGCCGGGTGCAGCCCCGAGAGGATTGTGTCGAACCGGGCCGGGCTGGTGTCGGAGTTCACCCGAAGTCGGCTGATCCGCAGCGGGTTCGCGGGGAGCAGCTGGTCCTGCCGGTGGTCGAAGAGGAAGCCCAGCCGGTAGCCGAGCTCGCGCAGCACGGCGTCGGCCCGGGGGTCGAAGTTGCCGTTGGGGTAGGCGAAGGCGGTCGGTTCGCTGCCGAGCCAGCCGGTGAGCAGCTGGTGCGCGCGGATCAGCTCGACCCGGACCACCGGCTCCTCGCAGCGGTCCAGGCAGGGGTGCCCGAGGGTGTGGTTGCCGACGGCGATCCCGGCGGCCAGCAGGTCGAGCAGCTCCAGCGAGCTCAGCTGGGGCTGGCGCGGCGCCTGGACGGCCGCGGTGTCGCGCAGCTCCTCGATGCTGCGCCGCCGCTCGACGTCGGGCAGGGTCTTGAGGTGGCGGACGACGGCCCCGGGGGCCAGGCCGGCCAGCGCCTCGGCGGTGCCGCCGCGGGCGGCCAGCGCGGGGGCCTCGATCCACCAGAACGGCTGGTCCCCGTCGATGAGTTCGGCCACCACGAAGGCGGCGGCCGGGATGCCCAGCCGGGCGAGCACCGGGGCTCCGCGGGTGAGCAGGGTGCGGTCGCCGTCGTCGAAGGTGACCAGCACGCTGCGCGGCGGGAGCGGGCGCCGCTCCCGGACCGCCCGTTCGACGGTGGCCAGCGAGACCGGCACGGACGTCCGCACCAGGCGCTCCATCTGGGCGGTGAAGCTCGGCAGGTCGTCCACGCCGTGGTAGGCGAGGACGGAGAGCCGCTGCGCGGCCCGCGCGCGGAACAGCGGCTGCAGCGGCGAGCGCCGCAGCACGGTGTCGATCCGCTGCCGCCGGGCCTCGCCCGGCTCGACCTTGGCGCCGAGGCGCGTGGCCGTGTCCTGCTCCGACACGTTTCCCCCTGATCCGTTCCCCGCGGGCATGGCTGCCTCCCCCCATCAATATCCCTCAGTTTGGTAAAGAGCGGTATAAGTTCGGGAACTTCAATCGCTCCTGACCGAAATCCGATGCCGCCGCACTGAGGTGCGGGAACGATCCGGGCCGGGCCTGATCAGGCTGGACCGGATCGGTGAAGACCTGGTGACGACCGTGCGACGGAACGGCCACGGTAAACGGAGCCCGTCCGTCAACTCGCCCTGCCCCGGCCAGCTTTGGGACACCCCCACCACCCCCGGCCCCCAGGGTAGCCGCCGGCCCCGCCGCGCGGCCGGATCGGACCGGCCGTCAGTCGTGGTCGAGCAGCCTGCCCCGGCGGGAGAGCACGAAGTCACGGAAGGCGGCCACCGGCGGGGTCAGCGGACGGCCCGTCACCCAGGCCAGGCCGATCGCGCGGCGGGTGCGCGGCGAGCTGACCTCCAGCTCGACCACGCCCGGCCTCGGGACCAGGGCCGGCGGCAGCAGCGCGACCCCGAGGCCGGCCGCGACCAGGCCGCGCAGGGTCTCCGCCTCCTCGCCCTCGAAGGCGATCCTGGGCGCGAAGCCCGCCTCGGCGCAGAACCCCTCGGTGATCACCCGCAGGCCGTACCCCTGCTCCACCACCACGAACGGGTCCTCCGCCGCCTCGGCCAGCCGGATCCGCCACCGTCCGGCCAGCCGGTGGTCGGCCGGGACCACCAGGTGCAGCCGCTGCTCGTCCAGCGGACGGGCCGTCAGGTCCGGGGCCTCCGGCAGCGGGGAGACCAGGCAGAGGTCCAGCTCGCCCGCCCGCAGCCGCTCCAGCATCGCCGCACCGTAGTCCTGCACCAGCTGGAAGCGGACCTGCGGATGCCCGGCCCGGAAGCCGCGCAGCAGCGCGGGCACCGCGTCCGAACCCATGGTGTGCAGGAAGCCGAACGCCACCCGCCCGGCCGCCGGATCGGCCTCGGCCCGGGCCGCCTCGGCGCCGCGCTCCAGCTCGGCCAGCGCCCGCTCCACCGAGCTCAGCAGCAGCCTGCCCGCCCTGGTCAGCCGGACCGTCCGGCCCTGCCGGGCCAGCAGCCGCACCCCGAGCTCGGCCTCCAGCCGGGCCACCGAACGGGACAGGGTGGGCTGCGGCATGCCGAGCAGCTCGGCCGCCCTGGTCACGTGCTCCAGCCGGGCCACCGCCGCGAACTGGGTCAACTGCGGTGCCAGCGACGCGACATCGCTCTCCGGGCCGAGTTCGGCGAGGGCCGTGGGCGGTGAACTGCGCTCATGCTCCATGGCATCGATTCTCGCCGTTCCATGCATTGGACGCATCAGACGGGGCGGGTCTAGCGTCGTCGTCATGCCGCCTGCCAGTACCGGGGCATCCGCAGCCGAGCTGCCGGGTGCCCTCCCCCAGCCGTCCCCCACCGCCGACACCCGCCTGCTCCCCGGCGACCGCACGCTGCGCCGGGCCAACCTCGCGCTGTTCGCCGCCGGGGTCGCCACCTTCGTGCTGCTGTACTCCACCCAGGGCCTGCTGCCGATCCTCTCCGCCGACCTCGACCTGACGCCCGGTCAGGCCAGCTGGACCGCCTCGGTGGCCACCCTCGGGCTCGCGCTGGCGCTGCTCCCGGCCAGCGTCCTCTCCGACCGGTACGGGCGGACCGCCGTGATGACCGGCTCGGTGCTGGCCGCCACCCTCCTCGCGGTGGCGCTGCCCTTCGCCCCCGACCTCACCACCCTGGTGGTGCTGCGCGGACTGCAGGGCGCCGCGCTCGCCGGGCTGCCGGCCACCGCGATGGCGTACCTCGCGGAGGAGGTGCACCCGAGCGCGCTGGGCTCCGCGATGGGCCTGTACGTGGCGGGCAACAGCATCGGCGGGATGGGCGGGCGGCTGGTCTCCGGCTGGGCGGCCGCCGCCTGGGGCTGGCGCTGGGGGCTGGCCGTCTCGGCCGTCCTGGCCCTGCTGGCCGTGCTGGTCTTCCGGCTGCTGATCCCGGCCGCCCGGCAGTTCCGCCGCAGCCCGGTGGACGCCCGGGCGCTGGCCCGCACCGTGGCCGGGCACCTGCGCAACCCGCTGCTGCTGCGGCTCTACCTGCTCGGTCTGCTCTTCATGGCCGTCTTCGGCGCCGTCTACAACACCGTCGGCTACCGGCTGGTGGCCGCACCCTTCGACCTCCCCGAGTCGGTGGCCGCCTCCATCTTCGTGGTCTACCTGGTCGGCACCGTCTCCTCCGCCACCGCCGGCCGCCTCACCGCCCGGCTCGGCCGCCGCGGCACCCTCTACGTCGCGATCGGCACCACCACGGCCGGCCTGCTGCTCTCCCTGGCCGACTCCCTGACCGCCGTCCTGCTCGGCCTGGTCCTGATCACGGCCGGCTTCTTCGCCGGCCACGCCACCGCCTCCGCCGCCGTCGGCCGCACCGCCACCACCGGCCGCGCCCAGGCCACCGCCCTCTACCTGATCGCCTACTACCTCGGCAACAGCCTCGGCGGCACCCTCGGCGCCGACGCCTACCACGCCACCGGCTGGCCCGGCGCCGCCACCGTCGCCCTCGCCGCCATGACCCTCGCCGCCGGCGTCACCCTCTACGCCACCCGCCGGGCGATCGCGGCCAGTACAGTCCAGGTATGAGCATCGACTCGGCCACGTACGCCCGGCTGCGCGAGATCGCCGACAAGCTCCCGCAGGTGCCCGGGATCGGAAAGATCGAGATCGCCAACGGCGAGATCGTCATGATGATGTCGCCGGTGCGGCGGCACGAGCTCGCGGTGCTCCGGCTCGCACGACAGCTCGACGCCCAACTCCCCGGCACGCACCCCGGGTTCGTGGCATTCGCGGGTGCAGACCTGGAGGATGTCGGATTGGGCCGCCTGCGCCGTCCGGATCTGATGGTCTTCGCCGAGCAGGCGCTCGAGGGTGAGCAGCCCGCGCTCCTTCCGCACGAAGTCCTGCTCGTGGTCGAGATCGTCTCCCGCTCCAACCCCGAGAACGACTACGAGGACAAGGTCCACGACTACGCCGCGATGGGCATCCCGCACTACCTGCTGGTCGACCCCCGGGACGGCACCGGCATCGTGCACTCGCAGCCGGGCTACGCCTCACGCGAGAAGTTCGTCTTCGGCGACACCGTCACCGTGGGCCCCTGGCGCCTCGACACCTCCGGGCTGCTCACCTACTCCTGACGACGCGTGAGGCCGGGCACCCCTCCACGGGGTGCCCGGCCTCCGTGCACGGTCAGGCGATCCGGTCCAGGACGATCGGGTTGGCGGTGAAGGGGGTGCCCTCGGGGGAGATGGTGACGCCGCCGGTGAGGGCCTCGATGGCGTAGTCGTAGCGCTCGGGGGTGTCGGTGTGCAGGGTCAGCAGGGGCTGACCGGCCGTCACCTTGTCGCCGGGCTTGGCGTGCAGCTCGACGCCGGCGCCGGCCTGGACCGGGTCCTCCTTGCGGGCCCGGCCCGCGCCCAGGCGCCAGGCGCAGACGCCGACGGCGTAGGCGTCGAGGCCGGTGAGGACGCCCGAGGAGTCGGCGGTGATGACGTGCTGCTCGCGGGCGACCGGGAGCGGGGCGTCGACGTCGCCGCCCTGGGCGGTGATCATGCGGCGCCAGTGGTCCATCGCGGAGCCGTCGCGCAGCGCCTCGGCCGGGTCCTTGCCGTGCACGCCCGCGGCGGCCAGCATCTCGCGGGCCAGCGCGACGGTCAGCTCGACCACGTCGGCGGGGCCGCCGCCGGCCAGCACCTCGACGGACTCCCGGACCTCCAGCGCGTTGCCCGCGGTGAGGCCGAGCGGGGTGGACATGTCGGTGAGCAGGGCGACGGTGTTGACCCCGGCGTTGGTGCCCAGGCCGACCATGGTGCGGGCCAGCTCGCGGGCGTCGTCGAGGTTCTTCATGAAGGCGCCGGAGCCGACCTTGACGTCCAGGACCAGCGCGCCGGTGCCCTCGGCGATCTTCTTGGACATGATCGAGGAGGCGATCAGCGGGATGGCCTCGACGGTGCCGGTGACGTCGCGCAGGGCGTAGAGCTTCTTGTCGGCGGGGGCCAGGCCGTCGCCGGCCGCGCAGATGACGGCGCCCGCGTCGCGCAGCACGGCCATCATCTCCTCGTTGGAGAGCAGCGCCCGCCAGCCGGGGATGGACTCCAGCTTGTCCAGGGTGCCGCCGGTGTGGCCGAGGCCGCGGCCGGAGAGCTGCGGGACGGCGGCGCCGCAGGCGGCGACCAGCGGGGCCAGCGGGAGGGTGATCTTGTCCCCGACGCCGCCGGTGGAGTGCTTGTCGGAGGTGGGCAGCGGGAGGGCGGAGAAGTCCATCCGGACGCCGGAGCGGATCATCGCGTCGGTCCAGCGGCTGATCTCACGGAGGTTCATGCCGTTCAGCAGGATCGACATGGCCAGCGCGGACATCTGCTCGTCGGCGACCTCGCCGCGGGTGTAGGCGTCGATCACCCAGTCGATCTGAGCGTCGGTCAGCTCGCCCCGGTCACGCTTGGTCCGGATGACGGAGATGGCGTCCATGAGGGTTTCTCCAGGT
Source organism: Kitasatospora sp. NPDC004289 (assembly GCF_053602875.1). Taxonomy (NCBI): domain Bacteria; kingdom Bacillati; phylum Actinomycetota; class Actinomycetes; order Kitasatosporales; family Streptomycetaceae; genus Kitasatospora; species Kitasatospora sp. NPDC004289. The sequence continues at coordinate 114,768 of NZ_JBSGEL010000018.1, forward strand.
GGTTCTGGGTCAGGAAATGCGAAGAGTGTCGCGGGGGAAGCACTCCCCCGCGACACTCTACGCGCGTAACAAGCTATCCAGCTAGAGCCGTTCCGGACCGAAGGCGTCCGGCAGGACTTCACTCATCGGGCGTACCCCGGAGGGCAGCTCGACCAGCAGTTCGGGCCCGCCGTGCTCGAAGAGCAGCTGGCGGCAGCGCCCGCAGGGCATCAACAGCTGCCCGGCGCCGTCCACGCAGGTGAAGGCCACCAGCCGGCCGCCGCCGCTCAGCTGCAGCGCCGAGACCAGGCCGCACTCGGCGCACAGCGAGAGCCCGTACGAGGCGTTCTCCACGTTGCAGCCGGTCACCGTGCGGCCGTCGTCCACCAGGGCCGCGGCCCCGACCGGGAACTTGCTGTAGGGCGCGTACGCGTGCCCCATCGCCTCCCGGGCGGCCGCCCGCAGTGCCTGCCAGTCGATCTCCTGGGCCGTCGTCACTTGCCCTGGCCCCGGCGGTAGATCTGGCCGTCGGCCTTCGGCATCCGCAGCCGCTGGGAGGCCATCGCGAGCACCACCAGGGTGATCACGTACGGGGTGGCCACGATCAGCGCGCGCGGGACCGTGTCGGTGGTGGCGAACCAGAGCGCCAGACCGCCGGCCACCACGAAGGTGATCGCGGCGCCCTTGAACTGACGGCGGTACAGCTTCCAGAGCGTCAGCAGGGCCATCGCGATGGAGACCGTCAGGATCAGCACGTGCACCGAGTCCGGGTCACGGAGCTGGAGGCTGTCGGTGAAGCCGAACAGGCCCGCGCCCATGGCCAGACCGCCGGGCATCCAGTTGCCGAAGATCATCGCGGCCAGACCGATGAAGCCGCGGCCCTGGGTCATGCCGTCCTTGTAGAAGTGGGCGGCGACCAGCGAGAGGTACGCACCGGCCAGGCCGGCGAAGGCACCGGAGGTGATGACCGCCAGGTACTTGTACTTGTAGACGTTGACGCCCAGCGACTCGGCGGCGGTCGGGTTCTCGCCGCAGGAGCGCAGCCGCAGGCCGAAGACCGTGCGCCAGAGGACGAAGTACGAGGCCACCAGGAAGACCGCGGCGATCACCACGACCACCGACAGGTTGGTGACCATGCCGCCCAGGATGCCGGCCACGTCGGAGACCAGGAACCAGTGGTGCGCCTCGATCTTGTCCAGCCACTCGGACAGGCCGGGGACGGTGATGTACGGCAGCGGGTCGGCCGGCGGGGACTGGTTGGCGCCCGCGCCGAAGGCCACGTAGTCGCGGTAGTAGATCCGGTTGACGTACGCGCAGATGCCGGGGATCAGCAGGTTGATGCCGACGCCGGAGACGATGTGGTCGACGCCGAAGGTCACCGTCACCAGCGCGTGCAGCAGACCGCCGAGCGCGCCGCCCGCCATGCCGGCCAGCAGGCCGACCCACGGGTTGACCAGGTAACCGGCCCAGGCACCGCAGAAGGTGCCCGCCACCATCATGCCTTCGAGGCCGATGTTGACCACGCCGGCCCGCTCGGACCAGAGACCGCCGAGACCGGCCATCGCGATCGGCACGGCCGCGCCGAGCGCGGCGGTGACCTGCCCGGAGGAGGTCAGGCCGTGGTTGCCGGTGGCCATGCCCACGGCGGAGAACAGCACCAGGACGCCGGCGATCAGCAGCAGCACGACCGGCCAGGTCAGCTTGGACTTCTTGGCGGGCGAGGCGCCCGGCGACTTCGGCCGGGCGGCAGTGGCGGTGCTCATGCGGCCACCTCCTTCTTGGCAGCGGCGGCCTGGGCGGCGAGCTCGGCGCCGACCTTCTGCTGCTGGCGCTTCAGACCGTAGCGGCGCACCAGCTCGTAGGCGACGACGACGCAGATGACGATGGTGCCCTGCATGACGTTGACGATCTCCTGCGGGTAGTCACCCTGGAGGGGCAGCTGGGTGCCGGCGACGTCGAGGAAGGCGAACAGCAGCGCCGAGAAGGCGACGCCGATCGGCGAGTTGCGGCCGAGCAGGGCGACCGAGATGCCGATGAAGCCGAGGCCGGGCTGGATGTTCTGCCCGAAGTAGTAGGAGCTGGACATCAGTTCGGGCAGGCCGATGAGTCCGGCGATGGCACCGGAGACCACCATCGAGGTGATGATCATGCGCTTGACGTTCACGCCCGAGGCGGTGGCGGCGGACTCCGAGCGGCCGGTGGCGCGCAGGTCGAAGCCGAACCGGGTGCGGTTCAGGGTGAACTGGAACAGCACGCCCACCACGATCGCCACGACGATGAAGCCCCAGAGGGTGCCGCCGGCGGTCTCCAGCGTGAAGAAGTGGCTGGACTGCGAGATCGGCTCGGTCTGGATCGAGTTGGTGGTGCTGCCCTTGTTCGGCGCGAAGACGCCCGGCACCAGCAGCAGACCGACCACCGCGGTGGCGATGGCGTTCAGCATGATGGTCGAGATGACCTCGCTGACGCCCCGGTAGACCTTGAGCAGACCGGCGATGCTCGCCCACATGCCGCCGACCAGCATCGCGGTCACCAGCAGCAGCGGGATCTGCAGGAAGGACGGCAGGTCGACCTGGCTGCCGACGAAGGCGGCGAACAGCACGCCCAGCTTGTACTGGCCGTCGACGCCGATGTTGAAGAGGTTCATCCGGAAGCCGAACGCGGCGGCGGCACCGGCGAGGTAGTACACGGTGGCGCGGTTCAGCGTCAGCACCTGGCCGTCGGAGGCGGTGCCGTAGTCGAACATCACCTGGAAGGCCTTGAACGGCTCCTTGCCGGAGACCGCCAGCAGGACGACGCAGATCAGCATCGACAGCAGGATGGCCAGCACGGGGGCGGCCAGGCCGAGCAGGATCTTCTCGGCGTCGAACCGCTTGGCCGCGGGCTTCGCGGCCACGGGGTTGGGACTGGTCATGTGGGTTACTCCCCCGCCTGCGCGGCGTCGTCGGTGGCGCCGTCGTCGCTGGGCTGTGCTGTGGTGGGCGGCGCGGCCTCGGTGATCTCGGCGACGAACGCCTGGGCCTCGGCGACGGCCTCCGGGTCCGACTCGATGTGGCCGCTGGCCGCACCGGTCATCGCGGTGCCCAGGTCCTCGGCGGTGACGGTGGCCGGGTCGGCGTCGGCGACCAGGCGGCCGCGGTAGATCACCCGGATGTGGTCGGAGAGGCCGATCAGCTCGTCCAGGTCGGCGGAGATCAGCAGCACCGCGAGGCCCTCGCGCTGGGCGGAGCGGATCTGCTCCCAGATCTGCGCCTGCGCGCCGACGTCCACGCCGCGGGTGGGGTGGGCGGCGATCAGCAGCTTGGGGTGGTGGCTCATCTCGCGGCCGATGATCAGCTTCTGCTGGTTGCCGCCGGAGAGCGAGGCCGCGGTGACCTCGATGCCGGGGGTGCGGACGTCGTACTCCTCGACGATCCGCTGGGTGTCCTTGCGGGCGGCGGCCGGGTCCAGCAGCACGCCCTTGGAGTTGGGGGCCTCGGTGACGTGGCCGAGGATCCGGTTCTCCCAGAGCGGGGCCTCCAGCAGCAGGCCGTGCTTGTGCCGGTCCTCCGGGATGTAGCCGATGCCGGCCTCGCGGCGGGCCCGGGTCAGGGTCCGGCTGAGGTCGGCGCCGTCCAGCGTCACGGTGCCGCCGTCCAGCGGCAGCATGCCCATGATCGCCTCGACCAGCTCGGCCTGGCCGTTGCCCTCGACGCCGGCGATGCCGAGCACCTCGCCCTTGCGGATGCGCAGCGAGACGTCGTCCAGCACCACGCGCTCGATGCCCTCGGCGTCGCGCTTGGCGATCCGCAGGCCCGTGGTCTCCAGCATCACGGTGTCGGTGACGGTGGACTCGCGGCTCTCCGGGGAGGGCAGTTCGGCGCCGACCATCAGCTCGGCGAGCTGACGGGCCGTCACGGTGTGCGGGTCGGCGTCGCCGACGGTGGTGCCGCGGCGGATCACGCTGATCGCGTCGGCCACCGAGAGCACCTCGTGCAGCTTGTGCGAGATGAAGATGACGGTGACGCCCTCGGCCTTGAGCTCGCGGAGGTTGTCGAAGAGCGCGTCGACCTCGTGCGGCACCAGGACGGCGGTGGGCTCGTCCAGGATGAGGATCTTGGCGCCCCGGTAGAGCACCTTGAGGATCTCGACGCGCTGACGGTCCGCCACGCCGAGGTCCTCGACCAGCGCGTCCGGGCGCACGCCCAGGCCGTACTGGTCGGAGATCTCGCGGATCTTCGCCTTGGCCTTGGCTCCTATCCCGTGCAGCTTCTCGCCGCCCAGGACCACGTTCTCCCACACCGTCAGGTTGTCGGCCAGCATGAAGTGCTGGTGGACCATGCCGATGCCGCGCGCGATGGCGTCGCCGGGGGTGTTGAACTCGACCTGCTCGCCGTTGATGGCGATGGTGCCCTCGTCCGGCTTCTGCATGCCGTAGAGGATCTTCATCAAGGTCGACTTGCCCGCGCCGTTCTCGCCCATCAGGGCGTGCACGGTGCCGCGGGCCACGGTGATGTCGATGTCGTGGTTGGCCACGACGCCCGGGAAGCGCTTGGTGATGCCGCGCAGTTCGACGGCCGGTGACGCCGTCCCCGCGCTGGGGTTGCCGCCCTGGGGGGTCGGGGCGGGGTCGGAAGCGGTGATGGCGATCTCCTGGTGGTCACAGGGCGCGTCGTTGCGCTGGAGATGGCGTGCGTACGCGGGCGGGGGCGCGCGTACGTGCGGGTGGAACGGGACGGGGCCCGGCAGAGCGCGTTCGCGCGCCCCGCCGGGCCCCACCCTGATGCTCAATCATGCGCGCCGGACGCGTGGACCGGCGGCAGGCTGAGGGGGTGTCAGCCGACGGTGGTCGGGATCTTCGTGGCACCCGAGGTGATCTGCGCGGTGGCCGCGTCCAGCTTCGCCTGGATGTCGTTGATGAAGCCGCCGGTGGTGGCCAGCGAGACGCCCTTCTCCTTCAGGTCGAAGTTCTTGGTGCCGGTGAGCGGCGAACCGTCCTTGATCGACTTGACGTAGGAGAACACCGCGGTGTCGACGTTCTTCACCATCGAGGTGAGGATGCGGTCCTTGTACTTGGCCAGGGCGGGCTGGGCGGCCTGGTCCGAGTCGACGCCGATGGCCCACTTCTTGGCGTTGAAGACGGCCTCGATGGCGCCGTTGCCGGAGGAGCCGGCGGCGGAGTAGATGACGTCCGCGCCCTTGTCGAGCTGGCCCTGGGCGGCGTCCTTGCCCTTGCCCGGGTCGTTGAAGCCCGAGAAGTCCGGCGGGGTGGTGAGGTAGGTGGTCTCGACCTTGATGTCCGGGGTGACGGACTTCGCGCCCGCGATGTAGCCGGCCTCGAACTTCTTGATCAGCTCGGACTGCACGCCACCGATGAAGCCGATGTGCTTGGCCTGGCTCTTCGAGGCGGCGGCGACGCCGGCCAGGTAGGAGCCCTCCTGCTCGGAGAAGGTCAGCGAGGTGACGTTGCTCGGCTGGGTGGCGGAGCCCGAGTCGATGATCGCGAACTTGACGTTCGGGTTGTCCTTGGCGACCTTCTCGACGGCGGCCTGGTAGACGAAGCCGACGGCGATGACCGGGTTGTAGCCGGAGGAGACCAGGCTCTTCAGGCGGGTCTCCTTGTCGGCCTCCGCCTCACCGGTCTTGGCCTCGGCCTCGGTGACCGCGACGCCGAGGTCCGACTTGGCCTTGTCCAGGCCACGGGCGGCGGAGTCGTTGAACGACTGGTCGCCACGGCCGCCGATGTCGTAGGCCATGCCGACCTTGACGCCGGAGGCGCCGGCACCGGCGCTGTTGGTGGTGTTGTTGTCGGTGCTCTTTGCGCCGCAAGCGGCGAGCGAGGCGATGCCCAGGGAACCCGTGAGCACAACCGCGGCGAGCTTCATGGAACGGCGCAAGGGAGTATCTCCTTCTCACACACCCGTTTGGCGTGGTCGAGCGCCACCGTAACGCGCGTAGAACACGGTTGTGTCACGGCTCAGACGAGCATTCGGGTTGTTATCAAAACGTGGTCCTATGTCCGGACGAAACGGACAAATGACCACGCTCGACGCACCCTCGTGTCACTACTCGATGGTAGTGAAGCGGCCACTCTACGCCGCCGAGGTGACCCCCGTCTCAGACTCGCCCGTACTCCAGGGCCAGCGCGCAGAAGAGCTCGACCCCGACCGCGATGGAGCGTTCGTCCACGTCGAAGCGGCCCTGGTGGAGGTCGCGGACGGTGGTCTCGTGCGGGGCGCGGACGCCGAGCCGGGCGAGGGCGCCGGGGGCGTGCTCGAGGTACCAGGAGAAGTCCTCGCCGCCGAGGCTCTGCTCGGTGTCCTCGACGACGGGGCCGTTCCCCGCGGCGAAGCGGCCGTTCATGGCGGCCTCCAGCTGGGCGATCGAGGTCTGCTCGTTCACGACGGGGGGCACGCCGCGGTGGTAGTCCAAGGTCCACTTGGCGCGGTAGGTCTCGGCCAGCCGGCCGGTCAGCTCCTCCAGCGCGTCGGGGGCCTCGCGCCAGCCGGCCAGCTCCAGGCAGCGGACGGTGCCCTCCAGCTCGGCGTGCTGCGGGATGACGTTGGGCGCCGAGCCGGAGGCGATCCGGCCCCAGACCAGGCTGACGCCCCAGCGCGGGTCCATCCGGCGGGAGAGCGCCGGCGGCAGGTCGGCGGCCAGCCGGGCGACCGCGGTGACCAGGTCGGTGGTCAGGTGCGGGCGGGCGGTGTGACCGCCGGGGCCGTCCAGGTGGAGGGTGAGCCGGTCGCAGGCGGAGGTGATCGCCCCGACCTTGAGCCCGACCCGGCCGACCTGGACCTTGGGGTCGCAGTGCACCGCGAAGATCCGCCCGACGTCCTTCATCCCGCCGGCCTCGATCACGTCCAGCGCCCCGCCCGGCATGACCTCCTCGGCCGGCTGGAAGACCAGCCGGACCGGCTGGGTCAGCTCACCGGTGCGGGCCGCCTGGGCGAGCACCAGCGCGGTGCCCAGCACCACCGAGGTGTGCACGTCGTGGCCGCAGGCGTGCGCCCGCCCCGGCAGGGTGGAGCGGTACGGGGCCTCGGTCTTCGCGTCGTCGATCGGCAGCGCGTCGATGTCCGCGCGGAACGCCAGGAACGGGGTGCCCGACTTGGTGCCCGGCGGCACGATGTCCACCGTCATGCCCGTGCCGCCCGGGAGCACCTTCGGCGTCAGCCCGGCGGCGAGCAGCCGCTCGCGGAGCAGCCGGGTGGTGCGGAACTCCTGCCGGCCCAGCTCCGGGTGCCGGTGCAGGTCGCGCCGGAAGGCGATCAACTCCGCCTGGTAGGCCCGTACCCGCGCCCGCAGATCGGAGCCGGGACGGGCAGGCGTGAGGGTGGCCCGGGCGCCGGGCTGAGGATCGTTCACCTCAACAAGACTAGGCCGGTGAACGGCTTTTGGCCCGACTTCCGTCAGATCGGTCCCCGGATGGGTGCATACCGGCCGCACAGGTGGGTATGACATACCGTTTCCGCCTTCCCGGTGATCACTGCCCTGTGCAACGACCGACCCCGGCACGGGACACGGCGCCTGACCGAGCCTCAGGCGCCCGGCCCCCTCGGCCCGCTAGAACCGCTCGGACGGCGTGTACGTGCCCCAGACCTCGCGCAGCGCGTCGCTCACCTCCCCGACGGTGGCCCGCGCGGCCAGCGCCTCCCGCATCGGGTACAGCACGTTCCCGGTCCCCTCGGCCGCCTTCCGGAGCGCCGTCAGCCCGCGCTGCACCGCCGAACCGTCGCGCTCCGCACGGAGCTTGGCCAGCCGGGCGGCCTGCTCGGCCTCGATCGCCGGGTCCACCCGGAGCGGCTGGTAGGGCTCCTCGGCGTCCAGCTGGAAGCGGTTCACCCCGACCACGGTGCGCTCCCCCGCGTCGGTCTCCTGCTGCACCCGGTAGGCGGTGCGCTCGATCTCGCCCTTCTGGAACCCGCGCTCGATGGCGGCCACCGCACCGCCCATGTCCTCGATGCGGCCCATCAGTTGGAGCGCCGCCGCCTCCACCTCGTCGGTCAGCGACTCCACCACGTAGGACCCGGCGAACGGGTCGACGGTGGCCGTGACGTCGCTCTCGTACGCCAGGACCTGCTGGGTGCGCAGGGCCAGCCGGGCGGCCTTCTCGGTGGGCAGCGCGATGGCCTCGTCGAAGCTGTTGGTGTGCAGCGACTGGGTGCCGCCGAAGACCGCGGCCAGCGCCTGCACCGAGACCCGGACCAGGTTCACCTCCGGCTGCTGGGCGGTGAGTTGGACCCCGGCGGTCTGGGTGTGGAAGCGCAGCATCAGCGACTTGGGGTTGCGGGCGCCGAACTCCTCGCGCATGACGCGGGCCCAGATCCGGCGCGCGGCGCGGAACTTGGCCACCTCCTCCAGCAGCGTGGTGCGGGCCACGAAGAAGAAGGAGAGCCGGGGGGCGAAGTCGTCCACCTCCATCCCGGCCGCGATCGCGGTGCGGACGTACTCGATCCCGTTGGCCAGGGTGAAGGCGATCTCCTGCGCGGGATCGGCCCCCGCCTCGGCCATGTGGTAGCCGGAGATGGAGATGGTGTTCCAGCGCGGGACCTCGGCCCGGCAGTAGCGGAACACGTCCGCCACCAGCCGCAGGCTGGGCTTGGGCGGGAAGATGTAGGTGCCCCGGGCGATGTACTCCTTCAGCACGTCGTTCTGGATCGTGCCGGTGAGCGCGGCGGGGGCCACCCCCTGGCTCTCGCCGACCAGCCGGTAGAGCAGCAGGAGCACGGAGGCGGGGGCGTTGATGGTCATCGAGGTGGAGACCTCGCCCAACGGGATGCCGCGGAACAGCACCGCCATGTCCTCGACCGAGTCGACCGCCACGCCCACCTTGCCGACCTCGCCGCCCGCGAGCGGGGCGTCCGAGTCGTAGCCCATCTGGGTCGGCAGGTCGAAGGCGACCGAGAGGCCGGTGGTGCCGTTGGCGATCAGCTGGCGGTAGCGGGCGTTGGACTCGGCGGCGGTGCCGAAGCCGGCGTACTGCCGCATGGTCCACGGCTTGCCGGTGTACATGGTCGGGTAGACGCCACGGGTGAAGGGGTAGCGCCCGGGCTCGCCGAGGCGCTCCTGCGGGTCCCACCCGTCGAGGGCCTCGGGGCCGTAGACCGGCCGGAACGGGATGCCGGACTCGGTGTGACGGTCTGCCACGGGTTACCTCCGGGGGTCGGGACGCGGGCGCTGCGGACACGGGGCGGTGCGGACACGGGCGGTGCGGACGCGGGGCTGGTGCAACCGTGGCGCACCAGCCCCTCCTACCCCAAGGGGGCGCACCCCCTATCCACCCCCTGATCCACCGAGCGGCGGGCCGTCACCCTTTGGAATGATCGAACCGGCAGACGACCGGACCAGCAGGGAGTGGGACATGACCGAACGGAAGGTGGCCGTGGTCACCGGCGCCAGCAGCGGCATCGGCGCGGCGACGGCCCGGCGGCTCGCGGCGGACGGCTTCGAGGTGGTGGTGACCGCCCGCCGGACCGAGCGGATCGAGGCACTGGCCAAGGAGATCGGCGGCCGCGCGTACACCGTGGACGTGACCGACCGGGCGCAGGTGGACGCCTTCGCCGCCGAGGTCGGCCCGGTGGACGTGCTGGTGAACAACGCGGGCGGCGCGATCGGCGCCGAGACGGTGGAGGCCGGCGACCCGGCCGACTGGCTGGCCATGTACGAGGTGAACGTGCTCGGCGTGCTGCATGTCACCCAGGCGCTGCTGCCCGCGCTGCGGGCGAGCGGCGACGGCACGGTACTGGTGCTCAGCTCGACCGCCGCGCTGACCGCGTACGAGGGCGGCGGCGGCTACGTGGCCGCCAAGCACGCCGCGCACACCATCGCCGCGACCCTGCGGCTGGAGCTGAACGGCGAGCCGATCCGGGTGATCGAGATCGCCCCCGGCATGGTGAAGTCCGAGGGCTTCGCGGTCACCCGCTTCCGGGGCGACGAGTCCAAGGCGGCGGCGGTGTACGCCGGCGTGGCGGAACCGCTCACCTCCGAGGACGTCGCCGACACCGTGTCCTGGGCGGTCACCCGCCCCTCGCACGTCAACATCGACCTACTGGTGGTCCGGCCCCGCGCCCAGGCGGCCAACCACAAGGTGCACCGGACGTCCTGAACCGCGGACGGCCTGCTCAGGGGGGCCGCCGGCGCCGGGCGGGCGCCGGCGGCTCCCCTCAACGAGCATGACAACGTTACGACTTGATAGCTCGATCGAGTGAATTCGACGCGACCTCTCCTCAACTGACGAACCCTCAACTACCGTGGTGCCGCTGCCCGGGCGGTCCACAGGACGCCAGCCCTCCGGCCCGGCAGTCCGGTCCTGTCAAGGGCCGCTGAGCACCTACGTTTCGTCTCTGGAGCATCCCCCCTTCCCGCCCTCACGAGGAGGACCCGCTGGCCAGCGACATCCCGCCGCAGCAGCTCGACGAGCCGCTGCTGGTGCCGTCCCTGCTCGGGCTTCACCGCTTCAACGAGGCCGACCCCGGCGCAGCCGAGGAGGCCCTGCTGGCCTGTTGCGGAAGCCACCGCTGGGCACTGCGGCTCACCGCCCACCGCCCGTACCCCGACATAGAGTCCCTGCTGGCCGCCGCCAGCGAGGCCTCCTACGACCTGCGTCCGGCCGACCTCGCCGAGGCCCTCGCCGACGAGAGCTGGATGCCGCAGCCCCTGCTCGGCATGCGGGCCCCCGGGAGCCAGGCGGCGCACACCGCCCTGCGGGCCGCGCACGCCGCGTACGAGGCCCGGTACGGCCACGTCTTCGTGGTCTGCCTGGACGGCATCGACCCCGAGGAGATGCTCGACACCGTCCTCACCTCCGTCCGCACCAGGCTCGCCAACGAGCCGGACGAGGAGCGCCTGGTCGCCGCCGAGGAGCTCCGACGGATCGCGCTGACCCGGCTGGAGCACCTGGTCGGCGCCTGAGCCGCCGTCAGCACCGGCCCGCGGGCCCGCCCCGCGACACTCCCGGGGCGGGCCCGCGGCGCTCCGACAGGGCCGTCGGGAGTAGGCCGGATTAGGCCGTGCGTGCCTGATGGATCACACCTGACACCCCCGGAGGCGGTTCACCGCACGGCGTCGATAGGATGCTGGCGGCCGGAGGACCGTACCGGCCGGGCTGACCGACACCGAAGCCGGCCGAGCCCCCGATCCGCTTCCGGAGGGTTTTTCCGTGCCGGCTGGAACGCTGTACCGCGGCCGGGAAGGCATGTGGAGCTGGGTGGCTCATCGAGTCACCGGCGTCCTCATCTTCTTCTTCCTGTTCGCCCATGTCCTCGACACCGCGTTGGTTCGGGTGTCGCCCGAGTCGTACGACACCGTCATCGCGACCTACAAGACCCCGTTGGTCAACCTGATGGAGTACGGCCTGACGGCCGCCATCCTGTTCCACGCGCTGAACGGTCTCCGGGTCGTCGCGGTGGACTTCTGGTCCAAGGGCCCCAAGTTCCAGAAGCAGATGCTCTGGACCGTGGTCGGCGTCTGGGTCGTGCTGATGGCGGGTGCCTTCTACCCGATCCTCGAGCACACCCTCCTCTCCTGGTTCGGGAAGTGATCGGCGATGGCTGAGACCAACGAGACCCTGGTGGTCCCCTCGCTCCAGGCCCACACCGGCCAGGGCCTGGGCACCGGCAACCCGGCCGACGCCTTCGTCGTCGAGCCCGCCCGTGCGCGTACCAAGAAGACCCCTCGGCGTACCCGCACCAACTTCGAGATGCTCGCCTGGCTGTTCATGCGCCTGTCGGGTGTCCTGCTGGTCGTCCTGATCCTCGGTCACCTGCTGATCATGCTGGTGCTCGACGGCGGCGTGTCGAAGATCAACTTCGCCTTCGTCGCCGGCCGCTGGGCCTCGCCGTTCTGGCAGGGCTGGGACCTGTTGATGCTCTGGCTCGCCATGCTGCACGGCAGCAACGGTATGCGCACGGTCATCAACGACTACGCGGAGAAGGACTCCACCAGGCTGTGGCTGAAGACGCTGATGGGCGCCGCGACCGTGTTCACGGTCCTGCTCGGCACCCTGGTGATCTTCACCTTCGACCCGAACATCTAATCGGCCGGCCAGAGGCGACGAAGACCTGATGCAGATTCACAAGTACGACACCGTCATCGTCGGCGCCGGTGGCGCGGGCATGCGCGCGGCCATCGAGTCGACCCAGCGCAGCCGCACCGCGGTGCTGACCAAGCTCTACCCCACCCGGTCCCACACCGGCGCGGCCCAGGGCGGCATGTGCGCCGCCCTCGCCAACGTCGAGGAGGACAACTGGGAGTGGCACACCTTCGACACGGTCAAGGGTGGTGACTACCTGGTCGACCAGGACGCCGCCGAGATCATGTGCAAGGAGGCCATCGACGCCGTCCTCGACCTGGAGAAGATGGGCCTCCCCTTCTCCCGCACCGAGCAGGGCCGGATCGACCAGCGCCGCTTCGGCGGTCACTCCCGCAACCACGGTGAGGCGCCCGTCCGCCGCTCCTGCTACGCGGCCGACCGCACCGGTCACATGATCCTCCAGACGCTGTTCCAGAACTGCGTCAAGCACGGCGTCGAGTTCTTCAACGAGTTCTACGTCCTCGACCTGCTGATCGTCGACGGCAAGACCTCGGGCGTCGTCGCCTACGAGCTGGCCACCGGCGAGATCCACGTCTTCCAGGCCAAGGCCGTGGTGTTCGCCTCCGGCGGCACCGGCAAGATGTTCAAGGTCACCTCGAACGCGCACACCCTGACCGGTGACGGCCAGGCCGTCGCGTGGCGCCGGGGCCTGCCGCTGGAGGACATGGAGTTCTTCCAGTTCCACCCGACCGGCATCTGGCGGATGGGCATCCTGCTCACCGAGGGCGCCCGCGGCGAGGGCGGCATCCTCCGCAACAAGGACGGCGAGCGCTTCATGGAGCGCTACGCCCCGGTCATGAAGGACCTCGCGTCCCGTGACGTCTGCTCGCGCGCGATCTACACCGAGATCCGCGAGGGCCGCGGCTGCGGCCCCGACGGCGACCACGTCTACCTGGACCTGACGCACCTTCCGCCGGAGCAGCTGGACGCCAAGCTCCCGGACATCACCGAGTTCGCGCGGACCTACCTCGGCATCGAGCCCTACACGGACCCGATCCCGATCCAGCCCACCGCGCACTACGCCATGGGCGGCATCCCGACCAACGTCGAGGGCGAGGTGCTGTCGAACAACACCGACATCGTCCCCGGCCTCTACGCCGCCGGTGAGGTCGCCTGCGTCTCGGTGCACGGCGCCAACCGCCTGGGCACCAACTCGCTGCTGGACATCAACGTGTTCGGCCGCCGCGCGGGCATCGCCGCCGCCGAGTACGCCTCGAACCACGACTACGTCGAACTCCCGGAGAACCCGGGCCAGTTCGTCCAGGACATGGTCGACCAGCTCCGCGAGTCCGAGGGCACCGAGTCGGTCGCGCAGGTCCGCAAGGAGCTGCAGGAGACCATGGACGCCAACGCCATGGTCTACCGCACCGGCGAGACCCTGAAGCAGGCCGTGGCCGACATCGCCGCGCTGCGCGAGCGCTTCAAGCACGTCGCCATCCAGGACAAGGGCATGCGGTACAACACCGACCTCCTGGAGGCCATCGAGCTGGGCAACCTGCTCGAACTGGCCGAGGTGCTGGCCGTCTCCGCGCTGGCCCGCGAGGAGTCCCGCGGCGGTCACTACCGCGAGGACTTCCCGACCCGCGACGACGAGAAGTTCATGCAGCACACCATGGCCTACCGCGAGGTCGCCGCCGACGGCAGCACCTCGATCCGCCTGGACTACAAGCCGGTCGTCACGACCCGCTACCAGCCGATGGAGCGTAAGTACTGATGAGCACTCCGACCGTGGAGCAGCACTCCGCCGCCCTGGACGCGGTGGAGGCCGGCAGCACGAAGCTGATCACCGTCACCCTGCGGATCCGCCGGTTCAACCCGGAGGAGCTGCCGGACCCGGTGTGGGTCGACTACCAGCTGGAGATGGACCCGAAGGAGCGCGTCCTGGACGCCCTCAACAGGGTCAAGTGGGAGCAGGACGGCACCCTCACCTACCGCCGTTCCTGCGCGCACGGCATCTGCGGCTCCGACGCCATGCGGATCAACGGCCGCAACCGGCTGGCGTGCAAGACCCTGATCAAGGACGTCAACCCGGAGAAGCCGATCACGATCGAGGCCATCAAGGGCCTCGCGGTCCTCAAGGACCTCATCGTGGACATGGACCCGTTCTTCCAGGCGTACAAGGACGTCATGCCGTTCCTCATCACCAAGGGGAACGACCCGACCCGGGAGCGCCTGCAGTCCGCCGAGGACCGCGAGCGCTTCGACGACACCACCAAGTGCATCCTGTGCGCCGCGTGCACCTCGTCCTGCCCGGTCTTCTGGAACGACGGCCAGTACTTCGGCCCGGCCGCCATCGTCAACGCGCACCGCTTCATCTTCGACTCGCGCGACGAGGGTGCCGAGCAGCGCCTGGAGATCCTCAACGACCGTGAGGGCGTGTGGCGCTGCCGCACCACCTTCAACTGCTCCGAGGCCTGCCCCCGCGGCATCGAGGTCACCAAGGCGATCCAGGAAGTGAAGCGGGCGCTGGTCACCCGCCGCTTCTAGGCTCCGCCTGCCCACGCCTGAGGGCCCGTCCGGTTTTCCGGACGGGCCCTCAGGCGTGTCTCCGCCTACTTCAGCAGGCCGCGGTCCCTGGGGGCGGTGGTGCCGTCGAACACCAGGAGGTGGCGGTCGGCGGTGACGGCGTAGAGGTTGCCGTCCGCCGTGCTCTCCAGGGTCGGGTACTGCGCGACCGGGAAGGAGCCGACCACCGTGCCGTTCGCCGGGTCGGCGAGGGCCGAGAAGTCGTACGTCCCGTCGGCCGCCTTCGGCACCGCGTACGCGCGGAGCTGACCGGTGCTCAGCTCCCGGGCCCGCAGCGTCAGCGAACCGTCGGCCGCGGTGGCGCCCTCGATCAGCTGCCGGCCGGCCCAGGCACCGCCACTGCTCAGCTTCTTGACGGTGCGGTAGCGGTACATGATGCCCGGGTCGGTCAGCAGCACCAGGTCGTCGCCCTCCACCGCGAGCAGCGAGGAACTGGTGCGGGCACCGAGCTTGCCGAGACCGATCAGCTGGGTGGTGGCGCTCCAGTCCGCCGCGACGCCCTCGGGGCGGACGGCCGGACGGGTACCGGTGATCAGCGTGGCGCCCTGCGCGAACTCGCCGAAGTCCGTGTTGCGGTAGACACCGAGGTAGGAACCGCCCCGGCCGGTGGCCAGCAGGTCGGCCACCGGCTCGTGGTTGTCGTAGCCCCGGCTGACCAGCTCGAAGCCGTCCCACCCCCGGCCGTCCGGGGCCTGGAAGGCAGGGACGACCGAGGTCGGGGTGGTGCCGGTGCCGGCGGTGCTGATCACCTGGAGGTTGCCCGCGGTGTCCGGCAGCAGGATGTCCGCCACCGCGTCGCCGTCCACATCGCCCGGGGCGCTGACCGGGTTCGGGTTCGAGGGGGCGTAGAAGGTGTAGGTGGCCGACTGCGAGACGTTGCCCGCAGCGTCCATGGCCTGCACGGTGAGCACGTTGGTGCCCCACTGCGTCGGCCGGATCTCGACGGTCGGTCCGGCGCTGACGCCGGGGCTCTGGCAGTTCCACCCGACGCTCGGCGTGCGGAGCGTGAACTGGAAGCAGACGGCGTCCGTGCTCCGGAGGGTGAAGGTGCCGTACTGACCGGCGTACTTCTGCGCCGTCTGCCCACTCCCGGAGGCCGGGAAGTCGGTGGAGCTCACCGTCGGGGTGCCGGGCGGGGTGGTGTCGACGCCGAAGGTGCACTTGGCGGTGGGCTTGCCGCCGCCCTGCGGCCAGAAGCGCCACTCGTAGCGGTGCCCGTCGGTGAGGGCGTCGGTGGTGACGGCCAGCTTGCCGTCGGTGGCGTCGACCTGACGGTCCACCAGCTTCCGGTCGGTCGTCACGTCCCACAGGCCGAAGCGGGCGGCCGTGCCGGTGGTGGTGCCGGTCAGGGTCGGGGTGGGCGAGTTGAGCCAGTCGGCGGTGCAGGCGGCGGTGACGGTGTCGTGGTCGGCGGCCAGCGCGGCCGGGGCCGGGAAGGCGGCGGCCAGGACGGTGGCGACGGCAAGGGTCCGTCGGGAAATGGACATGCTGAGGATCCCCCCGGAAGCAGCGGGGTGCGTCGTGCACGCACCCGGCGGAGATCCTGGCAGTGGCCTACGACAGCGGCAAAGCAATTACCCCCGGCGCAGGGCGCGAAGGCTGCGGACGCCGAGGGTGCCGATGGCGAGGCCGAGGAGGAGGGAGGTGACGGCGAGCAGGAGGTGGACCCAGAAGAAGGCGGTGGGCTGGGAGTGGTCGCCGTTGACGAAGGCCTGGCCGCCGGAGTCCTTCCAGAGGTTCTTGACGAAGGTGGTCCAGATGAACAGGGACCAGACGCCGAAGGCGGTGAGGAACCAGGAGGCGAGGCGGCCGAGCTTCATGACGGGGGCGTCCTTTCGGGGGGTCGCATCCAGTATGCGGAGTGGGCCGGACGGCCCAGCGCCGGGTGCCCGTTCGGGGGAGGCGGACGGCGTGGTGGGCCGGAGGGGGGCCGGGGCGGGTACGTTCCGCGGGTGCCGAACGTCCGTCAGTCCACGTACCGCCTGGCCGCGCTGGCCCTCGCCGCGCTCTGCTGCACCGCCGCACTGCCCTGGCAGGAGCCGCCGCCGGGGATGTCCGCGGTGGGCGGGGAGCTGCTCGGGCGCACCGGCGTGCAGGTCGCGCCGCAGGCCGGGGCGCCGGCCCTGCCGACCGGGCTGACCGGGCAGTCCTGGCTGGTGGCGGACGCCGGCAGCGGTGAGGTGCTGGCCTCGAACAACCCGCACTGGCGGCTGCCCCCGGCGTCCACCCTGAAGATGCTGTTCGCCGACACGGTGCTGCCGAAGCTGGACCGCAACGCCGTGCACCGGGTCACCGACGCCGAGCTGCTGGGCTCGGGCCACGGCAGCAGCCTGGTGGGGATCAAGGAGAACCTCGACTACCGGGTGGAGGACCTCTGGCGCGGGGTCTTCCTGAGCTCCGGCAACGACGCGGTGCGGGTGCTGGCGCACATGAACGGCGGCATCGAGGTGACGGTGGACCAGATGCGGGCCCGGGCGAAGGAGCTGCAGGCGCTGGACACCTCGGTGGTCACGCCGGACGGCTACGACATGGACGGCCAGCTCTCCTCGGCCTACGACCTGACCCTGTTCGCCCGCGCGGGGCTGCGCAATCCGGAGTTCCGGGCGTACTGCTCCACCCGGGACGCCCAGTTCCCCGGCGCGGTGGACAAGGCGACCGGGCAGCGCGGCTCCTTCGGGATCGCCAACACCGACCGGCTGCTGGGCAAGTACCCGGGCCTGTTCGGGGTGAAGAACGGCTACACCACCAACGCCGGCGCCACCTTCACCGGCGCCGCCGAACGCGGCGGCCGGACCCTGCTGGTGACGGTGATGCACCCGGCCGACTACCAGCGGGTGTACGAGGAGACCGCCGCGCTGCTCGACTGGGGCTTCGCGGCCGCCGGGAAGGTGACGCCGGTCGGGCAGCTGGTCGGCGGCGGGGCGGCGGCGGGGCCGGCCGCGGCACAGGGGCCGGACCAGCCGCCACAGCCCGCGCCGGTGGAGCGGGCCGGGGCCCCCGCCGGGTCGGGCGGGGGCTCCGGGTGGGTGACCGCCGGCCTGGTGGTGCTCGCCGGGGCGGCGGGGGCCGGTTGGTGGTGGTGCCGGCGGGTCAGTGCAGCGCGCGCCGGACGGCGCGGGTGACCATCGGCGGGAGCAGGTCGAGCGCCAACCGCCGGGCGGTGGAGCGCCGGCCGGCGGCCGACGCCGCGGTCGGGGCGTCGTCCCAGGCGAGCCGGTGCACCACGAGGCCGTTGATGTGCTCCTCGTCGAGGCGGAAGCCCTCGGCCCGCCAGTCGCGTTCCAGCAGCGTCGCGGTGAGCGCCGCCTGGTCGCCCCAGGTGCCGTAGAACTTCTCCGGGGTCAGGCAGACCGGCTTGAGGCCGTGCACGTAGACCGCCTCCCAGACCGCCGCCGAGACGCCCGGGGTGTGCGGCGAGCGGTAGTCGTCCAGGACCACCAGGCCGTCGGGGGCGAGCGCGGCCCTGGCCACCTGGATGTCGCCGGCCACGTGCTCGTACAGGTGCGAGGCGTCCACGTGGACGAAGCGGCAGCTGCCCGCCGGGATCCGGCCGTCGGCCAGCACCGAGGTCGGCGCCTGCACCACCTCCGGCAGCTCCTCGTGGAAGGCCAGGTAGTTGACCTCGAACGCCCGACGGGTCAGGGTCTTCCGGTACGACATCGCCATCTCGGCCGTGTTGTCCTCGTCCGGAGCCTCGGAGTCGAACAGGTCACAGACCGTGAACCGCTCACCCGACTGCAGGTAACGACCCATCAGGATCGCGCTGCGGCCCAGGTAGCTGCCGAGCTCCAGCAGGTCGCCCTTGAGGCCGGAGGCGGTCTGACGCTCCAGCAGCCAGCTGAACAGCTGCTGGTCGGCGTGCCAGAACCAGCCGGGCACGTCCTCCAGACGGGTGGGTGGCGGGGGGAGTCCGGGCAGGTCGGCCGGGTCGTCGGCACGGGTGGTGGAGCTTGGATCGGCGCTGATCACGGGGGTCTCCAGGGGGTTGCCGCGGACGGGGGTTCCGCTGCAGGTGGTTCTCGCCCACGTGGTGGCAGGGCGAGCGTGGCGGTGATCCTAGCCACATCCCGGCGGTTCCGGCAGGGGGCGTTCAGGGGGTTTCGGCGGCCGGGGCCGGCTCGGCCGACTCCAGCAGGGCGGCGGCCCGCTCCCTGGTCCGGATCCGGGCCGCCTCCGGGTCGGCCAGCGCCGTCCAGGAGGCGCAGTACATCAGCAGCCGGGAGACGAAGTTGATCCAGAGCAGCAGGGCGACCGGCACGCCGAAGGCCCCGTACAGGCTCTTGCCGGCCACCGAGCCGAGGTAGGACGAGAGCAGCAGCTTGAGCAGCTCGAACCCGACCGCGCCGATCAGCGCCCCGGTGACCAGGGCCCGCCGCTCCAGGTGGTCGGTGATCCGGGGGAAGGGTCCGAGCAGGTAGCTGAACAGGACGAAGTCGGCGCCGACCGCGATCACGAACCCGACCGCCGTCAACAGCCAGCCCACGCCGTCCAGTTCGAGCCAGTCGGCGGCCCGCCGGGCCAGCGTGGTGGCCACCGCCGAGGCGCCCAGGGAGACGGCCGTCACCAGGCCGAGGCCGAGCAGCACGGCGCAGTCCCAGAGCTTGCGCAGCACCGGGTTGCCGTCCTCCTGGGGCAGCCGCCAGATCTCCCGGACGGAGCCGCGCATGGTCTCCACCCAGCCGAGGCCGGAGATCAGCAGCAGCACCCCGCTGATCACCCCGACGGCGTTGGCGTTGGCCACCAGGGCGGGCAGGTCCAGTGCGTCGGAGAGGCCGGGCAGCTGCTCGGCGATGTCGTCCTGGAGCTGCTGCACCCGGCTGTCCGAGAGGGTCTTCACCGCGATCGCGAAGGCCACCGTGAGCAGCGGGAAGAGGGCCAGGAAGCCGAAGAAGGTGACGGCCCCGGCCAGCCGGTTGCCCTGCACCTCGTTCATGTGCGCGTACGCCAGCCAGGGGCGGCTGCGCAGCACCCGGGCCACCAGCGGGCCGACCACCGGGAGTCTGGTCAGGAAGTCCACGCCGTCACCTCGCCCTGCTCCGACCCCGGTCGGTCCGGGCCGGGTCCCTGTATACCGGCCCGGCGGCCGATCCGCGCGGAAGCGCTCCGTCCGACGCCCCGTCGGTCCGGCCGGTCCCGTCCTTCCCGTCAGCCGCGGTGCCGGGCCCGGCGGATCGCCGCCGCGACCACCGGCGGGAGCAGGTCGGCCGCCATCTGCCGGGCCACCGCCGCGGGCCGGCGGGCGGCGGCGGCCCGGGCGCGGCGCTCGGCCAGGTCCTGGGCGGCCCGCAGCGCCGAGGCGGCGGCGGCCTCGGCCGCGGCGGCGGCCTCGACGGCCTTCGGGTCGGGGGCGGGCGGCGCGTTGCGGGGCCGGGGGAAGGCGGTCGGCCGGGTGGGCTTGCCGTCGAGCCGCAGCACCCGGTGGCCGCCGATGGTGTCCACGTTCAGCCAGCAGCCCTCGGCCCCGCCGCCGACGGCCAGCAGCTCCTCCTGGAGCGCGGTCGGATCGCCCCAGGTGCCGTAGAACTTGCACTCCGTCAGCAGCGCCGGCTTGAGGCCGTGGTCGAAGACCGCCTCCCAGATCGCCGCGCCCACGCCCGGGCAGTGCTCGGACCGGTAGTCGTCCAGCACCAGCAGGCCGTCGGGGGCGAGCGCGGCCCTGGCCACCTGGATGTCGCCGGCCACGTGCTCGTACAGGTGCGAGGCGTCCACGTGGACGAAGCGGCAGC